>CANRZC010000218.1 GCA_947644185.1 uncultured Acetatifactor sp. | reverse complement strand
TACAGCTCTTTATGGGATTTTATCAGGCGGGTGGAAACCGTGAATTTGGCGTACTTGCAAGGAGCATCTGCGAGAGCAAATTTGCAGGCTGCGGGAGCGGATTCCAGATATCTGCCTGCGAACCACGTTGATCAGTGGTTTTCCAGGGGAGAGCCAGGAGGATTTCCAGGAGCTGTATCGGTTTGTCAATGAAATGGAGTTTGACAGGCTGGGGGTGTTCCCCTATTCCCAGGAGGAGGATACGGTGGCAGCACAGCTGCCGGATCAGATTGCGGAAGAGGTGAAGGCGGCCAGGAGAGACGAGCTAATGGAACTACAGCAGGCCATTGCCTTTGAGAAAGCGGAAGCTATGATTGGGAAAAAGCTTACTGTCATAGTGGAGGGTAGGGTGGTAGAGGAGGACGTATATGTAACCAGGACCTATCGGGATGCACCGGATGTAGATGGCTATCTGTTTCTACATACAGACAGAGAACTGATGAGTGGTGATTTCGTCCAAGCTTGTGTCACAGACTTTAATGCGTATGATCTGATCGGTGAAATATCCACAGAATGAAGACTGGAAGCGCCCATAGGACTTTGCACTTTGGGTGCAGAGATGCATTGTTTGTGTCATTGTGCAGGATGACAGGGAGGAAAGTATGAAAAAGATGAATTTACCGAACAAATTAACGATATTTCGCATTATTCTCATTTTCCCATTTGTACTTCTTTTGTTGGGTGAGGGCAGTGGATGGGGCTGGTATAAGGCCCTGTTTGGAGGGATTTTGGAATATGTGGACTATATCGCATTGGCTGTGTTTATTGTTGCCAGCCTGACAGATCTGATAGACGGCAAGATTGCCAGGAAATATAATTTAGTGACGAACTTCGGCAAGTTCATGGATCCCCTGGCAGATAAGCTGCTGGTCAGCGCTGCCATGATAGCTCTGGTGGAGCTAGGACGGATTCCGGCATGGATTGTTATTGTGATTATTAGTAGAGAGTTTATTATCAGTGGTTTTCGGTTGGTGGCTGCAGACAATGGAGTAGTTATCGCCGCCAGCTATTGGGGGAAGTTCAAGACTACATTCCAAATGGTAATGGTCTGCCTGATGATTGCAGATATTCCGCAGCTTCAACTGGTGACCGACCTTGTTATGTGGATTGCATTGGTGCTTACAGTGGTGTCTCTGATGGATTATCTGCTGAAAAATAAGAATGTGATGCGGTAGAACAGGCATGCGCAAGGCGTGCAGGGAGGGAGCTTTATGAAGGTTGAGCTGATTTGTGTAGGAACGGAGATTTTGCTGGGAAATATCGTAAATACCAACGGGGCATATTTATCAGAAAAATGTGCAGGATTAGGACTTTCCTGCTATTTTCAGACTGTGGTAGGAGACAATGAGGAGAGACTTTCCCAGGTATTGCAGACTGCTGTGGGACGCTCTGATATTGTGATTCTGTCTGGAGGCCTTGGGCCCACAGAAGACGACTTGACAAAGGAAACTGCGGCAAAAGTCTGCGGGAAATCCTTATATCTCCATGAGCCCAGCAAGCAGGCCATTGAGAAATATTTTGCGGAGAGAGGCATTGAGCCCACGGATAATAATTGGAAGCAGGCCATGCTCCCTGAGGGAGCCATTGTGATGGAGAATCACAATGGCACAGCGCCAGGCGTGATCATAGAAACAGAGGCGGCAAAGGTGATTTTGCTTCCTGGCCCTCCCAATGAGCTTTACCCCATGTTTGAGGAGAGTGTGGCCCCTTATCTGGCTTCTCTGAATTCCCAGGTCATCTGCTCCCAGACTGTAAAAATTTGTGGTGTGGGGGAGAGCAAGGCAGAGACCATGGTGAAGGATCTGATAGATGCCCAGACCAATCCCACCATTGCAACCTATGCCAAAACCGGGGAGGTGCACATCCGCGTCACGGCAAATGGGGAGGATAAAAAGAGTGCTACCAAGCTGATAAAGCCCATGGTAAAGGAACTGAAAGCCAGATTCGGCAATCATGTATATAGTACAGATGAGACGGTGACCTTGGAGAAATCCGTGGCAGATCTCCTTCTGGCCAACGGCTTAACCATCACCTGTGCCGAATCCTGTACAGGAGGCTTGCTTTCTGCCAGACTGGTGAATGTGCCAGGCATTTCAGAGGTCTACAAATTTGGGATGGTGACCTATTCCAACAAAGCGAAGCGACGTTTTCTGGGTGTCAAGAAAAGTACCCTTCAAAAGCATGGGGCTGTCAGCGAGAAGACAGCAGAGGAGATGGCAAAAGGCGCGGCGCTGGAGAGCAAGGCGGATGTGGCAGTGGCAATCACAGGCATTGCAGGTCCAGAGGGAGGGACGCCAGAGAAGCCGGTAGGCCTTGTATATATTGCATGCTATGTGAAAGGGAAGACTACCGTGAAGAAATGTCAATTCTCTGGAAACCGAAGCAAAATACGGGAGTCCGCTGTGTCCTCAGCATTGACCCTGACCCGCAGCTGTGTGCTTGAATACTTTAGCAAGGTGACATTTGGAAAAAAGGAGTCCTGACTCCTTTTTTCTATGCGCAGGCCCGCATGTGGAAGTTTGCCGCTAGGGCGGCATGCGGGCCGCGCGGCGAGCAGTGGAGAAGTGCATTCCCCTACTCGATTGCATACAGGCTTTGAATATTCCCCATTTATGGGTTGCCTTAGAGGATGTCCTGTGGTATGATTTTCTTGTCTGATTCCCTATCTTATGTTTCGCAGGCTTGTATCATTCTTAGATTCCGGCGGATTCGCCACAGGTTTCAGATGCAAAGAAAATTTCCAGATAGGAAGGTGGGATGCCTTTGAGGGAGTTTTAAGGTACTTAAAATCAGGTAAAATATAGTTGACAAATGCGAACAGATGTTTTATTCTAAAAAGAGAAGAACGTTTGTTCTTGTAGAAGAAGGAGACTCCAAATGGAAAAAGAAGAGAAATTAAAAGCATTAGACGCAGCAATCAGTCATATTGAGAAGCAGTACGGCAAGGGCGCAGTCATGAAGCTGGGCGACCCTAACAGGCAGATGAACGTAGAGACCATCCCCACAGGCTCCTTAAGCCTTGACATTGCCCTGGGGCTTGGCGGGATTCCAAAGGGGAGAGTTGTAGAGATATATGGACCGGAATCCAGTGGTAAAACTACGGTTACGCTACATATGGTGGCGGAGGTACAGAAGAGAGGCGGCATTGCAGGATTTATCGACGCGGAGCACGCGCTGGATCCTGTATATGCAAAGAACATTGGCGTGGATATCGATAATCTCTATATTTCACAGCCTGACAATGGGGAGCAGGCTCTGGAGATTGCGGAGACCATGGTGCGCTCCGGTGCCATCGATATTGTGGTGGTGGACTCTGTGGCAGCGCTGGTGCCGAAGGCTGAGATAGACGGGGACATGGGGGAGAGCCATGTGGGATTACAGGCTCGTCTGATGTCTCAAGCCTTGCGCAAGCTGACTTCTATCATCAGTAAATCTAACTGTGTGGTGGTGTTTATCAATCAGCTCCGTGAGAAAATTGGCGTGTCGTATGGTAACCCGGAGACCACCACAGGTGGGCGCGCGCTGAAGTTTTATGCCTCTGTGCGAATGGATGTGCGGCGCATAGAGGCTTTAAAGCAGGGCGGTGAGATCATCGGCAACCGCACCAGAGTCAAGGTGGTTAAAAATAAGGTAGCCCCGCCGTTCAAGGAGGCAGAGTTCGACATCATGTTCGGCAAGGGTATTTCCAAAGAGGGAGACATTCTGGATTTGGCTGCAGAGTTAAACGTTATATCAAAGTCTGGAGCATGGTATGCCTATGATGGGAGTAAGATAGGGCAAGGGCGTGAGAATGCAAAGCAGTACCTGCGGGACAATGAGGAGATCTGCAAGACCATTGAAGACAAAGTGCGTGCCCACTACGGCTATGGGGTAGATGGTACCGCAGAAGCTTTGCCGGAGGGCAAGGATACTGGGAAAGCCGAGGGCAGCACTGCCACCACAAAGGCTGGAGGTAAAGCAGGGAGCAAAGCCAGTGGAAAAGCTAGCGGGGCCGCTAAGGCAGAGGATAAGGAAGCTGGCGCAAGTGAAGCCTAATGAGACAGTGGTACAGCATTAGCAGGGTGCTAAGTGCCGGGGTGCTTAGCACCCTGGCTTTTCGCAAAGGCACTGGGGGAGGAAGCTGACACCATATAAGTAAAAAGCAAATAGGAGCCGTATATGAAGGTAACACAGATGACCGAGATCTCCAAATCCCGGGTCAGGATATCCACAGATGAAGAGTTCACCTTTGCGCTATATAAAGGGGAGATACGCCGATTCCATATTCGGGAGGGGGAGGACATAGAGGAGACTGTTTTGGATACTATCAGGGAGGAGCTTCTGCCAAAGCGCGCAAAACTGCGGGCCATGAATCTGCTGAAGAATCGAGATTACACAGCAAAGCAGCTTCGGGATAAGCTAAAAGAGGGTGGCTATCCAGAAGAAACCATAGAGGAGGCTCTTTCCTATGTGGAGAGCTACCACTATACAGATGACCTTCGCTATGCGGTAAATTTCATCCGAAATCATGCTGAGGGTAGAAGCCATAGACGGATAGAGCAGGATCTTTTAACCCGGGGCATAGACAGAGACACCTTTCAGAAAGCCTGGGTGGAATGGGGAGGCATCGCAACAGTATGAATTTACGATGACGGCAGCGGCGG
>CANRZC010000217.1 GCA_947644185.1 uncultured Acetatifactor sp. | reverse complement strand
TACCTTTTCAGAGGCAATGTTTCCAGGAACCTCAGGATACTTTGTGTTCAAAAACTCAAAGAATTCCGTCTCAAACCTGGTGATGTCTTCTGTAGGTACGTCCAGCAGGTACTTGCGGGTGGCTGCATAGATGATGATGACCTGATACTGCACAGGCATAGGGGCATACTGGGGCTGCTTGAGCACTTCCCTGATACGCTCACCTTGTGCCAGCGTCTCTTTTGTGTTGTCATCCAGCTCGGAGCCAAACTGTGCAAAGCTTGCCAGCTCTCTGTACTGAGCCAGCTCTGTACGGATGGGCGCTGCGATCTTCTTCATAGCCTTGATCTGGGCAGCACCGCCTACGCGGGACACAGAAAGTCCTGCATTGATAGCCGGACGGAAGCCTGAATTAAACATCTCTGTCTCCAGGTAGATCTGACCGTCTGTGATGGAGATCACGTTGGTAGGGATGTACGCAGACACGTCACCTGCCTGGGTCTCAATGATGGGCAATGCGGTAAGGGAGCCCCCACCGTACTCCTCATTCATCCTGGCTGCACGCTCCAGCAGTCTGGAATGCAGATAAAAGACATCGCCCGGATAAGCCTCACGCCCAGGGGGACGTCTCAGAAGCAAAGAGAGTGTGCGGTATGCCGTTGCATGCTTGCTCAGGTCATCGTACACCACCAGTACATCCTCGCCCTTCTCCATCCACTCCTCACCGATGGCACAGCCTGAATAGGGAGCGATATACTGCAGAGGTGCAAGGTCACTGGCTGTGGATACTACCACAGTAGTATAAGCCATTGCGCCATATTCTTCCAGCGTCTTCACAATATTTGCAATTGTGGAGGCTTTCTGGCCAATCGCCACATAAATACATTTGACACCCTGGCCTTTCTGGTTGATGATGGTGTCAATGGCAATAGCCGTCTTACCAGTCTGACGGTCGCCGATAATCAGCTCACGCTGGCCTCTTCCAATGGGAATCATGGCATCGATAGCCTTGATACCTGTCTGGAGCGGGGTGTCCACGCTCTTTCTCGTGATAACGCCGCTGGCCACACGCTCAATTTTACGATATTTATTGGTCTGTATGGGTCCCTTGCCGTCGATGGGCTGTCCCAGCGCATTGACTACGCGTCCCATCATGGCATCCCCTACCGGAACCTCAACTACGCGTCCGGTAGTCTTGACAGTATCGCCTTCATTGATATTCCGCGCACTGCCCAAAAGAACCACGCCCACGTTATCCTCTTCCAGATTCAACACCATGCCGTAGACTTCGCCAGGAAATTCCAACAGCTCACCCTGCATGGCATTTTCCAGTCCATGGACACGAGCAATACCGTCTGCCACCTGGATGACGGTTCCTACATCGGACACATCCAGTGTAGCGGCATATCTCTTAATCTGATCCTTGATAACTGAACTTATTTCTTCCGGTCTTAAATTCATGGATCTGTCGCACCTTTCTTCCAGCCGGTCACCCCAGCTGAATTTGTAATAGTTGTTTCTTCAAACCTTCTAACTTCGTGCGGACACTGCTGTCCACCACTCTGTCGTTCATACGAATAATCATTCCGCCAATGATAGTAGCATCCACCTGGTAATGCATCTCCATACTGGCATAGCCACTGGTCTTTAAGAGCTTATCCTTCACCTGATCCTTCTGGTTTTCACTGAGCTCTACAGCCGTGGTCACATAAGCCATACCGATGCGCTGCTCCTCCTTCACCCTGTCGGTAAAATAGGCAAAGATAGCAGGTAGATCCGTATAACGTTCCTTGGAAACCACAATCTCCAGCAGACCTGTCAGTTCCTCACTAAGCCGTCCCTTAAAGACATTCTCCACTACCTGGAGCTTCTCCTGTTTTGGAATTCCTGGATGCCTCATCAGCTCATCGAATGCAGGGTTAGATGCCAGTATCTGGACTACACAGCGGATCTCTTCCATCAGCTCTTTTGTCTTGCCCGCCTCCGCAGCCACTTCGTACAAGGCTTCACCGTATGTCTTCGATACTAATTTAGCCATGTCTTATCACCCATTTCCTTCAAGGTTTCATCTATCAGCTGATTCTGCATGGCGGTGTCTACAGATGACGACACGATTTTGCCCGCCATCAGCGATGCGACAACGATGATCTCCCGCTTCACATCATCAGACATCTTCTGCTTTTCCAGTTCTGCTTCTACCCGGGCCCTGTCTAAAATACGAGCTGCCTCTTCCTTTGCCTCAGCCACGATTGTGTTCTCATTGGCCAAAGCTTTTCTGCGGGCTTCGCTTAGAATGACCTCTGCCTCTTTGTCGATTTCCCGCAGCTTCGTCTCATATTCCTGCTTCAAGCTCTGGGCGCTCTCCATGGTGGTCTTCGCGGTATCCAGCTCATTTCGAATTTTCTCCTTGCGGCCCTCCAGCATCTTCCGCGCAGGGTTAAAGAGAAAATAACTCAAAATCAGGAACAGGAAAAAGATAGCAATAATCATCAGACAGGAATCAGCCAACAGCTGCCAGTCCAAGTCAAACAGTCTTGACATGGACTCACCTTCTGTTAAAAGTATCATTTTTGCCTCCTTTCCTCCTTCTAAAATGCATATACATTGATTCTATATGCGCTGCACTTCCTTAAGGAAGAAGGGGTTTCACGAACATCAACAGAATTGCTACCAACAGACCGTACAGACCTGTGGTCTCAGCCACTGCCTGGCCCAGAAGCATGGTCTGCATAACTTTAGGCTGTGCGCCAGGATTGCGCCCTACCGCTGCCGCAGCGTGTCCTGCTGCAATACCCTGTCCTACACCAGGTCCGATACCAGCAATAACTGCCAGACCTGCGCCAATCGCGGAACATCCTAAAATAAAGTTCTCATTGAAATCCATTCTTTTTTCCTCCTATAGCATAAAATAATTATAAAACAGCTTCCTTCCCCGCACCCATCACGCCGCTTCAGCGGCACCACCAATAAGGTGCAAGTCTGGAAGAATGCCTGTCCTTGGCATTCTTCCGTGTGCAACTTAGATTTTCTTAGTCCGCGTACTTTGCGGGCTTAGAAAATCTTTGCACACTAACGTCTAGTCCCATCACCAATCTCATTTGAAATGTATGTCATGGTCAGCATGCAGAACACATAGGCCTGTATGGCTCCTGAGAACAGATCAAAATACACATGGAGCGCAGCGGGCCAGGCTGTGGCGAACCATCCCAGCAGACCATACAGCAATGCCATCATAGCCGTTCCTGACAGAACGTTTGCAAACAAACGCAATGACAGGGAAATCGGCACTGCAATCGCGCTGATTACATTGATAGGCAGCCATATCGGCAGCCAAGGCGGCAACGGTGAACAGAGATCTGTCCAGATTGTCATAGGCTTCTGATATTTCCATTTGTTATAATGAATCAATGAAAATGTCAGAATAGCCAACGGCAGCGTCACACCGTAATCTGCTGTGGGAGGCCGTAGGCCAAGTAGACCCGATATATTGCTGACCAGAATGAAAATAAAAATAGTCCCAATATAATTATTGTACCTCGAAGCCGCCTGCCCCATAGAACCGCCTACCATATTGTCCAGCATCTCGACAATCATTTCCACCACATTCTGAAAGCTGCCCGGCACCTGCGTTGCTTTCACCATACATCGATTGGCAGCAATGGCAAAGGCCGCCAGCAGAAGTATCACTATCAGGATGCATATGTGCGATGTGGTAATCCACACGGGATGTCCGAAAAAGGAATATTGAAATACACCGTGGATATTAAAATCCACCCCTGCCCCGCCAGACAGCAGAATTCCATGTCCCATACTCTCACCTCCCTTTCTTAAATATTTTCAATTCTAATTCACCGCCCAGCAACCTATTTCCACCTGATAGGGGAACTGGGTTACTGGTTGGCCGGGATCTCTCCCTCCTGCGCCGCAAGCTCTTCTTCTGACAGAGGCTCCGGATCTTCCTCATGAAAAAGCCTATTGCACAGTTTATGGGTAATCGGCTGAAGATATGCCGTTACTTTCAAGCTCATATAACCCAGAAAAAATACCAGCGGATTCATCACCCCTGTCACAGAGATAACTACCAGTACCGCTGCCAACACAAAATACCGAAACAGATATCCTCTGGTCACCATCCCGGAAGCGTTGGCTCCACAAAGAAGCGCCCTGTCCAGAGTACGACACATATGAATACTCCCTGCAAAGGCAAAAGCAACCCCAAACCAAAGGCTCAGAGCGTAGCTTCCCTGATCCTTCACCAAAAGCGCACCCACAGACTGGCATACCAGCCCAAAGAAGAGCATGCCAATGTGCATTTCTAAAAGCGTCCTATTCATCCTTTTCGCCGCTTGTATCATCTTCATCCACCACACCCTGCTTCCTGCTTTGTTCCTCTCCGCCGTACATGCGCTTTGCCATGCGGTATATGTTCTGCCCACCAGCCACAGCTCCAATCACAAAAAAAAGAATGGTAAGCCACCTGGTACCCAGTCTCTTGTCAAGCCAGACCCCCAAAGCGGTCATCATACAGATAGGCACTATCATGTTCAGGCCAAACTGTGTGATCATCGCCAGAGACTGGAACACTATTTTTTCATCATCTTCTCGCCGCTTCATACTGCAAATACCACCGACTCTACCGCTTTCACGACTTATAGGGATTTTTGCCCTTTTCTGATTATACCCATTTTTGCCCAAAATGTCCAGGCCAATT
>CANRZC010000216.1 GCA_947644185.1 uncultured Acetatifactor sp. | reverse complement strand
GTAATCGATGAGTTCGGAGGCACTTCGGGTCTTGTAACCCTTGAAGACCTGGTGAAAGGGTATGTGGTGCCCTACGGGGACTGGCCCTTGGATGATGACAAGCTGGGGGAGCGGGTCTATATGGATATTCTGAACCGAGCCAGACGATATGTGCATATTATGACGCCATACCTGATTTTGGATGGAGAGATGGAGACAGCTCTAAAATTTGCAGCGGAGCGAGGGGTGGAGGTGGCGCTGATCTTGCCGGGCATTCCAGACAAGCGAATTCCCTATGCCCTGGCAAAGACCCATTACAAATCCCTGCTGGCTTCAGGTGTAAAGATCTATGAATACACACCAGGATTTGTCCACGCCAAGGTTTTTTGCAGCGATGGGAAAGAGGCGGTGGTGGGAACCATTAATCTGGACTACCGCAGTCTCTACCATCACTTTGAGTGTGCCACTTATATGTACGGTACGAAATGTATAGCAGATATCGAGGCAGATTTCCAGTCCATGTTCCCAAAGTGCCGCCAGGTGACGCCTGAGACAGTCAGACGGGAGAAATGGACCATGAAATTGGCGGGAGTGCTGTTGAAAGCGGCAGCGCCTTTGTTGTAATAGCTTTGTAATGTCACAGAGAAAGGAAGTAGAAAATAGATATGTGGATATTCTATGCGTGTGGCTCAGCCCTGTTCGCCGGCATAACCTCTATTCTGGCCAAATGTGGGATTCGGAGGACAGATTCCAATGTGGCCACGGCAGTGCGCACTATTGTGGTGCTTGCCTTTTCCTGGATTATGGTGCTGGTGGTGGGATCTGGATCTCAGATAGGACAGATAGAGGGGCGAACGCTCCTGTTTCTGATTCTGTCAGGGCTTGCCACAGGGGCCTCCTGGCTGTGCTATTTCAGGGCTTTGCAGATTGGAGACATCAATAAGGTAGTGCCCATTGACAAGTCCAGCACTGTGCTGACCATCCTTTTGGCCTTTGCCTTTCTGGGGGAAACCATAAGCGTTACCAAAGCAGTGGGCGTGGTCTTAATTGCCATAGGGACATTTTTCATGATTGAAAAAAAGGAAGGGAAAAGGAAAAATGATGGGGAGGCATTGGCAGAGCCCGGGGGAGCCAAAGGGAAAGCGTGGCTTCTCTATGCCGCAGGCTCTGCGGTTTTTGCCAGCCTGACCTCCATTCTGGGGAAAGTTGGCATCACTGGTGTGGAGTCTAATCTGGGCACTGCCATCCGCACCAGTGTAGTGCTTTTGATGGCCTGGGTCATGGTCTTTGTCACGGGAAAGCAGAAAACCGTTTCGAAAATCCCGCCCAGGGAGCTTGGATTTATCTGCCTGTCAGGGCTTGCCACTGGAGGCTCCTGGCTGTGCTATTACAAAGCACTGCAAGAGGGACCTGCAAGTCTGGTAGTGCCTATTGACAAGCTTAGCATTCTGGTGACAGTGGCTTTTTCCTGGATTGTATTTGGGGAGAGATTGTCGCTTAAGTCCGGTCTGGGGCTGGCACTGATTGTGGCGGGAACCATGTCAATGCTGCTGTGAGGCCAAAGGGACTGCCTTTTTTCCGCAGGAGCCGCATAGATTTGCCACCCGAATGCCCTCATAAGTATGCCGCAAACTGTTTCAGCATGGCTAAGGGATTCTCCAGGGCCTCTCTAGCCCTTTCGGCAGGGGGGCCAGAGTGGGTTACCCAGAAATCATAGGCGGAATATTCCCAGGCTTTCTTGTTCAGAGTACGATAGTTTTCAGATGTCTGCTGTTCCATTCGCTGTTCTCCTTTCTTTTTTCGGGCTGTAAGCCAGATATCGTATCCCCAGTATACAGAAGTAGAGGGCGTTATGCAACCTTTTGCCCCCTTTTTTTCTGTAAAAAACACTTGCACAATTCATATATAAGTGATATTATAATGATATCAAATAGAAATAAAAATGCAAAATACTATCACAGCCAAGAAAGAATCGGGAAAAACAGGAGGAAACAGAGAAAATGCTGGAAATCAAGAACCTGACAAAAACCTATAAAGGCGGCAAGACCGCAGTGGACAATCTGTCTCTGAGGGTGCGGGCCGGGGACATCTATGGCTTCATCGGCCACAACGGTGCCGGGAAGACCACTACCATCAAAGCCGTGGTGGGCATTCATGACTTCGACAAGGGTGAGATTCATGTGGATGGCAAGGATGTGCGCACCCAGTCTTTGGCCTGCAAGAAAGCCCTGGCCTACATTCCTGACAACCCGGACATCTACGAGTATTTGACAGGCATCCAGTACCTGAACTTCCTGGCAGATATCTACCAGGTGTCTGGCAAGGAGCGGGAGGAGCGCATCCGCAGGGAGGCGGAGGATTTCGGCATCTACTCTGTATTAGGAGACCTGGTCTCCACCTACTCCCACGGTATGCGCCAGAAGCTGGCCCTTGTGGGCGCGCTGATCCATGAGCCAAAGCTTTTAGTGCTAGATGAACCCTTTGTAGGGCTGGACCCAGAGGCCTCTCTATTGTTAAAGAGGAAGATGCATGCTTTCTGCGAAAAGGGCAGCGCCATCTTCTTTTCCACCCATGTGCTGGAGGTGGCGGAGAAGCTCTGCAATCGCATTGCAGTGATCTCCGGGGGAAAGCTGATCGTAGAGGGCGATACAAAGGAACTCACCAGAGACAAATCTCTGGAAGATGTATTTATGGAGGTGACCCATCATGACAAGGCAGATTAGACTCCTGACAAAGCTTTCCCTGTACGGAATGTTTGGCTTAAATGAATTCCGCCATACAAAGGACGGAAAGAAGAAACTCCGCTACTGCCTTATGGGGGTACTCTGGGTACTTTTGATCCTGATGCTGGCAGGCTATGTGGGATTGACCAGCTACGGACTTGTAGTGATTGGCATGGGATATTTCGTTCCGGCTGTTCTGGGCATGCTTGTATCGCTGGTAACCTTCTTTTTCACCATAGCAAAAGCCGGCCCGGTGCTTTTTGACCAGAGGGCCTATGAAAGACAGGTGGCACTGCCTGTGGAGGCGAAGAGTATTATTGTCAGTCGGTTTCTGTCCATGTATCTCACAGATTTGCTGCTGGGGCTTGTGGTGATGCTGCCGGGAATGGCAGTGTACAGCGCCATGGAAAGGCCGGGCTTTGGCTTTTATCTGTACGGGGCTGTGGTCATCCTCTTCCTGCCCTTGCTGCCCTTGACTGCAGCCTCTGTGGTGGGAGCTGTGATTGCTGGCATCGCTGGCAGATGGAAGCGGAAGAACCTGGTATCCATCCTTTTGACCATGATTTTCGTGTGTGTGGTCCTGGTGGGGAGCATGAGCCTGGGCGGGCTGGACGAAAGCCAGCTGGGAGCTATGATGGAAGAGATTGCCGGACAGCTGGAAAGGCAAATTGGCAGGCTCTATCCCCCTGCTATCTGGATTTCCAGGGCCATGGTGTATGGGCAGGTGGCATGGCTGTTTATGTTCCTGGGAGTGTCTCTGGGGAGCTTTCTGATTTTCCTGGAGATTTTGGGACACTTTTACAGCAAAGTATGCCAGATGCTGGGCGCCAGGGAGGCGAGAGGGAACTATCAGATGCAGCGGCTTAAGGCAAAATCTGTCATGAGGAGCCTGGTGGAGCGAGAGTGGAGGCGGTATTTTGCCTCCAGTGTCTATGTGGTAAATACGCTGACAGGAGAGCTGATGATGGTACTCCTGGCCCTGGGTGTGGCCCTGGCGGGGAGGGACACCGTGGACCGGCTGTTGGGCCTGCCCGGGGCGGTGGACAGGACATTGCCTGTGCTGCTGGGAGCACTGCCTGTGATGATGCCCCTGACTGCCTGCTCCCTGTCCATGGAGGGGAAGAACTGGTGGATGACCCAGACTCTGCCGGTGACAAGAAGGGCTCTGATCTGGAGCAAGGTGAACCTGCAGCTGATAGTGGCTTTGCCCTTCTATCTGGTGTCAGAGGTGGCGCTGCTTATAGCCCTGGGCCCCAACCTTCTGGAGGCGGTCTGTCTGTTAGTGGTGCCAGCAACCTATATCCTCTTTGGCGCCAGGGCGGGGATAGCAGTAAATGAGAAATTTCCTGTCTTTGAATGGGACAGTGAGGCCAAGGTGGTGAAGCAGGGTGCTTCTGCCTTTCTCATGATGGTCATAGGGCTGGCCACGGCGGCGGTGCCCATCATTGCCCTGTTCATCCTGGAGGAGATGACGGTTCTGGTGTACGGGGTCACTGCAGGGTTGCTTTTACTGCTGACATGGCTCATGGATCTGAAAGGGCGCAACAAGCTCTGTGCCCCCTACCGACTGGACTAGGCAGCAGGGATAATAAGCTCAAGTTTTTGTCAGGACATTCCGCTGGAAGCCCACATAGGTCACCACAAAATAAATCAGGTACACGCTGAGGAACAGCAAAAAGGAAAGTCCGAAATAGCCCGCAGCCGCAGTGTGGGTACCGGTGTAGAAATTGAATTTCCAGCCCAGGTACACGGATGCAGTGCCGCTGATCAGCGCCGCGAACAGGATGGGACAGAGGTAGAAGCCTGCCAACTGCTTAAAGATGACTCGGGAAATCTCCCTTTGTCCCAGGCCGATCTGGTGGAGCACCTGGTAGCGGAACCGATATTTGGCGGAGTCCGAGAGCTGCTGCACGGAGAGCACGGTCAGGGCTACGCAGACGAACCGGAGCGCCTTGAAAACGGCGACACGCTCAAAGAGCTGTTGGCACGCG
>CANRZC010000215.1 GCA_947644185.1 uncultured Acetatifactor sp. | reverse complement strand
GATAGCCAAGGTTGGTAAAGCTATGAATAAGATATATGAACAGACAATGTTATTTGATTTCTATGGCGAACTGCTGACAGAGCATCAGCGCAGTGTTTACGAGGATGCAGTGTACCGTGACATGTCCCTGGGGGAGATCGCCCAGGAGCGTGGCATCAGCAGGCAGGGCGTACATGACCTGATCAAGCGTTGCGACAGGATTCTTCAGGAGTACGAGAGTAAGCTTCATCTGGTGGAACGGTTCACCAGAGCGAAGAAGACAGTGGCTGAAATTGAGAGATTGACGCTTTTTGCACAGCGCTGGGAGGACACGGGCAGAGAAACCCATGAAAGTGCCGGCAGTGGGCAGATTCTGGATATGGGGAAGGGGCAGGACATGCAGCAATGTCTCCAGGCCATCCGCAAGCTGGCCCATGAACTGCTGGAGGAGCTGTAAACCTGGCAGATTTATAAAAACAATATGACAAGGAGTCACAGGTGGCATTTGAGAGCTTAACAGAAAAACTGCAAAATGTATTTAAAAACTTACGGAGCAAAGGACGCCTTACCCAGGAGGACGTAAAGTCTGCCCTAAAGGAAGTAAAGATGGCTCTGCTGGAAGCTGACGTGAACTTCAAGGTAGTCAAGCAGTTCGTGAAGGCAGTGGAAGAGCGAGCCATTGGACAGGATGTGATGAACGGCCTAAACCCTGGGCAGATGGTTATCAAGATCGTCAATGAGGAAATGATTTCCCTCATGGGCAGTGAGACCACAGAAATTGCCATGCAGCCAGGGAAATCTATCACTGTCATTCTGATGGCAGGTTTGCAGGGCGCTGGCAAGACCACAGCCACTGCGAAAATTGCTGGAAAGCTGAAATTAAAGGGCAAGAAATCCCTGTTAGTGGCCTGTGATATCTATCGTCCTGCAGCCATAGAGCAGCTGCAGATCAATGGAAAAAAGCAAGAGGTAGATGTCTTCTCTATGGGGACAGATCATAAGCCTGCTGAAATTGCCGCCCAGGCCATACAATATGCGGAGAAAAATGGTCATACTGTGGTTATTTTGGATACGGCAGGCCGTTTGCATATAGACGAAGATATGATGGCTGAGCTGCAGGATATCAAAAACACCGTTCCTGTGCACCAGACCCTTTTGGTGGTGGACGCCATGACTGGTCAGGATGCTGTAAATGTGGCAAAGGAGTTCGATGAAAAGGTAGGCATTGACGGTGTCGTTCTCTCAAAGATGGACGGCGATACCAGAGGCGGTGCAGCGCTCTCCATCAAAGCAGTCACTGGGAAGCCCATTCTATACGTAAGCATGGGAGAGAAGCTGTCAGATATGGAGCAGTTCTATCCCGACCGCATGGCAAACCGTATCCTGGGCATGGGAGATGTGCTTTCGCTGATAGAGAAGGCCCAGGAGAGCATTGATCTGGATGAGGATAAGAGCCGGGAGATGGCTGGCCGCATGAAGAAAGGAAAATTCGACTTTGAAGATTACCTGGAAAGCATGAAGCAAATGCGAAATATGGGAGGACTGACCAGTATTTTAAGCATGCTCCCTGGCCTAGGCCTAAAAGGTGCGGATCTGGAGTCCATGATCGATGAAAAGCAAATGCGGCAGATGGAGGCCATTGTTCTTTCCATGACAAAGGAGGAGCGCAGGAATCCCAAGCTTCTCAATCCCCAGAGAAAGCACCGCATAGCAAAGGGCGCCGGCGTGGATATCGCGATGGTCAACCGTTTCATCAAGCAGTTCGAGCAGAGTCAGAAAATGATGAAGCAGTTTGGCGGCGGGAAAAAAGGGCGTGGGATGCTGGGCGGATTCCCTGGTATGGGCAAGGGGAGATTTCCGTTCTAGATGTACACCCCAAAGCAATGACAGAATGAATATGGGCCTGGAGGAAAAGCTACAGGAATCCCGTTTCAGTATACAAAATAATCTAACATAAAAGGCCGGAAAACGGCAGAAAGAGGTAAGAAATGGCAGTAAAAATCAGATTGAGAAGAATGGGACAGAAGAAGGCTCCTTTTTATAGAATCATCGTTGCTGATTCCCGTTCTCCCAGAGATGGCAGATTTATCGAGGAAATTGGCACCTATGATCCCAGCACGGATCCCAGCACCTTTAAAATCAATGAGGAGCTGGCAAAGAAGTGGCTGGCAAACGGGGCACAGCCCACAGAAACGGTAGGAAAACTGTTCAAAGCTGCTGGTATTGAGAAGTAAATTTTTATTCTTGGAGGTGGCTTATGATGGAAATGGGAAATGGGCATTCTATGGAAAAGGACCATTCCATGGAAGAAATGCATTCCAAAGAATTGGTGGAGGTGATTGCCAAAGCCCTTGTGGACAACCCAGATGAGGTGGTAGTGAATGAGAAGGTGGACGGCAGGAATATTGTCGTTGAGCTCCATGTAGCGCCCTCTGACATGGGTAAGGTGATAGGCAAGCAGGGGAGGATTGCAAAAGCAATCCGTTCCGTGGTGAAAGCGGCATCCTTCCGTGAGAAAAAGAATGTGGATGTTGAAATCGTGTAAGGGGAACCTGGGATAGAAATGCAGGTTCCTGGCAGAGGCTGTTGCATGAGGTTGCGCTTTGCGTCTTCTGAAGGCAGCAGCCTTTGTGCATTACAATGGTATGGTTTTGGATTGATTGGTATGCGTGCCGAAGCGCGCCAGGGGTATAGAAATGGAAGATTATTTCAAGGTAGGCATTATCACAGCCACCCATGGTTTAAAGGGTGAGGTGAAGGTATTTCCCACAACAGATGATGTGAAACGCTTTAAGCGACTGAAAAAAGTAACACTGGACACAGGAAAAGCCCAGACTTTTGGGACGATTCTGGAGATAGAAAGCGTTAAATTTTCGAAACAATTTGTACTGGTAAAGTTTAAAGGAATCGATAGCATAGAAGAGGTAGAAAAGTACCGCAAGGCTGCTTTGATGGTGCCTCGTAGTGAGGCAGTGCCTCTCAAAAAGGATGAGTATTTTATCGCGGATCTCATAGGACTGTCGGTGCGGGATGAGGACGGGACAGAGCTTGGCACTTTGAAGGATGTGATGGAGACTGGCGCCAATGATGTGTATGTCATAGCGCTTCTGGATGGCAGAGAGTGCCTTTTGCCTGCCATCAAACAGTGTGTTCTAGAAGTCAATGTGGAGGATGGATTCATCAGGATACACATGCTGGAAGGATTATTGGATGAGCCTGACTCCAGGAAAAAACCAGTGCCCGTTAAAACGGGAAAAGGGTGCAAATAGAATGACATTTCATATTTTGACTTTATTCCCGGAGATGGTTCTGCAGGGATTAGCGCCCAGCATTATCGGCAGGGCAGCGGAGAAGGGACTTTTTTCCCTGCATGCAGTGAATATCAGGGATTATACATTGGACAAGCACGGAAAGGTGGATGATTATCCATATGGAGGCGGAGCTGGTATGCTGATGCAGGCTCAGCCTGTTTATGACGCACATAGGGCTGTGACAGAGAGCAGAACAGTGCGGACCATTTATGTGACGCCTCAGGGTACACCCTTTACCCAGAGAATGGCTGAGGACTTTGCAAAAGAGGAGGAGCTGGTGCTTCTCTGCGGCCATTACGAAGGTATTGATGAGCGGGTGTTGGAAAAAATTGTCACAGATCAGGTGTCCATTGGGGATTATGTGCTGACAGGGGGAGAGCTGGCAGCCATGGTTATGATAGATGCCATTGCACGGCTCCTGCCAGGTGTGCTGGGAAATGACAGCTCGGCTGAGGAAGAGAGCTTTTTCAATGATCTCTTGGAATATCCCCAGTATTCTAGGCCAGAGGAGTGGCAGGGAATGTCTGTGCCAAAGGTCTTGCTGTCTGGCAATCACAGCAAAGTAGCTGCATGGCGGTTAGAGCAATCTAGGCAGCGCACTGCTGTGAGACGCCCTGATCTATATGCGAAATATCAGGAAAAGCAATCTTTGATGCAGCGACTTTCCAGAGAGAAACGCAATAATATCCACATGATAGAAAGTCTGTCCAGAGGACGGGCGGATATTTTGTATACAGCGTTTTCGGCTCACCAGACAGCGGTGCTGCTGTATGACAGGAAAGCCAAAATCTGTATGCTGACTGCTTTGACAAAAGAGCACAGTGAAAGGATGCTGGAGCTGGTGCCAGCGGACACGGAGATGCTTCTGGTGTCAGAGCCTTTCCTTCGGGATATCCTGTTAGAAGACGGGTACAGAGTATTCGGAGAATTTTGCCAGATGCTGTATACCAGAAAGGAAACCCTTCCAGTGAGACATAAGGAAATCAGGCAGCTTTCCTTAGAGGACTGTCCTTATGTAAGCAAATGGTATGGCAGAGAGGAGGAAGGCCCTGGCATATGCGATGCATATGTGCAGGACCGGATCTGTGCAGGGGCCATGTACGGTGCTTTTCTGGAAGGCAGACAGGTAGGCTTTGTGGGGATACACGATGAGGGAAGTCTGGGAATGCTTTTTGTGGAGGAACCTTTTCGGGGAATGGGGATTGCAGCTTCCCTGGAGGCTTATGCTGTGAACCGTATGCTGGAAAAAGGGTGGGTTCCCTATGGACATGTAGCCGTGGGAAACCTTGCCTCAAAGCGCCTGCAGGAAAAGCTGGGTTTTTATGAGGCAGAAAAATCTTTCTGGTGGCTGGAAAAAGTGCTTGCAAATGATACGTAAATATGCTAAACTTTTCATGTTGTGAAGAAGAGATGGTCCTCTGTTATCGTAGAACC
>CANRZC010000214.1 GCA_947644185.1 uncultured Acetatifactor sp. | reverse complement strand
CGAAGCCCTGTACCATTGTCATAGACGCTTATCGCTCTAAGCTGCCGATCACGGATTCCTTTATCGATCTGGTTCAGGGGAGCAGGCTGGACAAGCGGGATATGAAGGCCCAGGTCAAAACGATTCTGCAGATCGCGGATGAAGTGAAAAAGGGAAGGCGATATATTATATTCCCGGAAGGGGGCTATGATAACAACCGGAATGCGCTGCAGGATTTTATGCCGGGCTCCTTTAAATGTGCTACGAAGGCCAAAGCACCTATTGTGCCCGTTGCTATCATTGATTCCTACAAGCCCTTTGGGGTGAATTCCCTGCGAAAGGTGAAGACCCAGGTGCACTTTTTGGAACCTATCTGCTATGAGGAATATGCGGGGATGAACACGGCTGAGATAGCGCAGGTGGTGAAGGGCCGGATTGCGGATGTGATCCACAGGCAGCTCCAGAGCGTGGGGGAGATGGAGAAGGCTTCCTGAGGTCAGATATAAAAAGGACTGTCCCAGGGCGAAAAGCCTGATGGGGCAGTCCTTTTATGTTTGGGAAGATGTAAATTTATAAAGGCTTTCCAGTGAGAAGCTCATAGGCCTGCAGATACTTATCGATGGTCTTGCGCACAATCTCCTCCGGCAGAACCCAGCCGCTGTCAGGATTTGCCTTCAGCCAATCTCTGGCGAACTGCTTGTCAAAGGAGGGCTGGCCATGTCCTGGCTCATACCCTTGCGCTGGCCAGAAGCGGGAGCTGTCCGGTGTCAGCATCTCGTCTCCCAGAACAATGTTCCCTTCTTCGTCCAGGCCGAACTCAAACTTGGTGTCAGCGATAATGATGCCGCGGCCCAGGGCATACTCGGCACATTTTTTGTACAGGGCAATGGTGTAGTCACGGAGCTTCTCCGCGTACTCCTGTCCCTTGCCAGGGAAGCGCTTCTCCAGGTAGTCCACGCTTTGCTCAAAGGAGATATTCTCGTCATGATCGCCGATCTCCGCCTTGGTGGAGGGGGTGTAGATGGGCTCAGGCAGTTTGTCAGCCTCTTTTAGGCCCTCAGGCAGCCGGATACCGCAGACAGTACCGTCTTTTTTGTAGCTGGCCCAGCCGCTTCCGGTGATGTAGCCACGGACAATGCATTCCACGGGAATCATTTCCAGCTTCCGGCAGAGCATGCTGTTGCCATTGAATCTGTCCTGCTGGAAGAATTCTGGCATATCCTTTACATCCACAGATAGCATATGGTTGGGCAGAATGTCCTTTGTCATATCGAACCAGAACCGGGACATTTGGGTCAGAACCGTGCCTTTTTTGTCCACTTTGTTGCCCAAAATTACGTCGAAGCAGCTGATTCGGTCTGTGGCTACCATAATCAGGCTATCGCCATTGTCATAGATCTCCCTTACTTTGCCCTCTTTGACGGGCTTAAATTCCTGAATGCTCATTTTCTTTTCTCCTCGCTTTGCTTATGGTACAGATATGGCTATGGCCGTATCCGGGTGATTTGCTGGTACCAGCGCCTTATGTGTTATAAGTTTAGCATAGATAGCAGGAAAGCACAATAACGCAAAAATAGAATCTGGAAAAAGAATTCATCTGGCAGTTGACAAATCTCTCATTTTACTCTATGATTACATCTAACATGATAGAGGTGCGGAAGACAAGAGTATGTCTCCCTGACATCCCGGGCAGCGGGAGGGAGCAGAAAGGGGATTTCGCCGAGACAAAATAGGCCTGTGCCGGGCATTTTGTCGGGCTGTGGGAGAATATCTCACGGACTGTCGTCCCCTGCTGGGGACGGAGCGCTGTTATGATTCTCCGGGTATGTTTGCGAAGTCATGGCAGAGTATGTCATGGCTTTTTACAATTTAAGTTCTATTTTATACTTTTGTGGGCAGAATGCGACTTCGGTGACGAATCTGCCTAGAGCAGACATGAGAGGAGAAGAGGATGAACAAGAGCAAGAGAAAAGGAAACATGGTCAGGGGAATCCTGGTGACAGTCCTATTGGTAGCAGTGCTTGTGGCGCCGCTACTATTTGGCGGCGGAGAAAGCGCTGCTGAGGGAGGCGGGTATTACGGTACAGCCTGGGCTTTGCTGCCGCCAGTGGTGGCTATCGCACTGGCGCTTATCACCAAAGAGGTATATTCCTCGCTGTTTGTGGGGATTTTGATGGGAGGCCTGTTGTATTCGGCCTATTCCTTTGAGGGAACAGTGCTGCATGTGTTTCAGGATGGGATTGTGGGTGTGCTCTCAGACGGGTACAACATCGGCATTCTGGTATTTCTGGTAATTCTGGGGGCTATGGTATCGCTGATGAACAAAGCTGGGGGCTCTGCTGCCTTCGGACGCTGGGCGGCTGGACATATCAAGAGCCGCGTGGGTGCCCAGCTAGCCACTGTGGCTTTGGGCATTCTGATTTTCATTGACGATTATTTCAACTGTCTGACAGTAGGCTCTGTGATGCGACCGGTGACGGACAAGCACAAGGTTTCCAGGGTAAAGCTGGCCTATCTCATTGATGCCACTGCGGCGCCAGTGTGCATCATTGCACCGATTTCCTCCTGGGCGGCCGCTGTGGCCAGCTATGTGGAGGACGGCAATGGGCTGACATTGTTTATCCGGGCGATTCCCTTTAACTTCTATGCCATTCTTACCATTGTGATGATGATTGGCATGGCGGTGATGAAGCTGGAATTTGGCCCTATGGAAAAGTACGAAAAGAAGGCGCAAACCAGTGGAGACTTGTTCAATGGGAAGAATCCTTATGCGGGCATGGCGGCCGATAAGGAGGAGAAGAAGGGCATTGTGCTGGATCTGGTGCTGCCCATTGCAGTGCTTATTGCTTGCTGTGTCATTGGCATGATCTATTCTGGAGGGTTCTTTGAGGGGGCTTCTTTTGTAGAAGCGTTTTCCAATTCCGATGCGTCAGTGGGACTGATGCTGGGTTCTGTGTTTGCCCTGGCATTTACTATCTTGTACTATTGCTTGCGCAAGACCATGACCTTCCGGGAGACCATGGACTGCCTGCCAGAAGGATTCCGGGCCATGGTTCCGGCAATCCTGATTCTTACCTTCGCCTGGTCCCTGAAGGCCATGACGGACTCTTTGGGAGCAGGGGAGTTTGTGGCAGGGGTGGTAAAGGACTCCGCAGGTGCTTTTCAGGCATTTCTGCCCGGGGTGGTGTTCCTGATTGGATGCTTCCTGGCCTTTGCCACAGGTACTAGCTGGGGTACTTTCGGCATTCTGATTCCTATTACCCTGGATGTCTTCCCGCTGACCAATCCGCTGGGTGTGGTGTGTGTCTCAGCCTGTATGGCAGGTGCGGTATGCGGCGACCACTGTTCGCCCATTTCCGATACCACAATTATGGCCTCTGCAGGAGCTCAGTGTGACCATGTGGATCATGTGTCCACACAATTGCCCTATGCGGTGGCTGCTGCTGCGGTGAGCTTTGTGGCATATCTCTTTGCGGGATTTGTGCCTAACGCGCTGATTGCTCTTCCGGTGGCGATTGTGCTGATGGTGGGGACGCTGTTTGGCATTCGGATGGTGCAGGCCAGGAAGAAGTAGATATCTTTCAGCTTGGAAAAGGAGAGAAGCCCGATTTAGAATCAGAGAAAATTTCCCGCAGGGTTGCTGCGGGAAATTTGGCTCTTCCGAGAAACGATCTTTTACACAGCGGCATCCACAGGGAAGACCTTGCCCTGGGTGATGCCGCATTCATTAAAGGCATCAATGCGGACGTAATACCGCTCTACATTTGACATCAGGGCGCGTATCTCCACCTGGTTTCTGCCGAATACCCGGTAGCTGTGATAGAGTTTCTCCGGCGTATGGCCCCAGAGCACTTCATAGCCTACAGCAGCCTTATTCCAGGAAGCAATCTCATTCGATGAGGAAACCTCTTTCCAGGCAACATGCATGGACATGCCGTCTAAGCGGGTGGCCTCCACCTCAGTCACCGGTTCCGGCGCATTGCCGCAGCCTTTGCCGAACACCCGCAGGCCGCTGATGCAGGCCGGCTTGTGGTAAGGTGTGTCAACTACGGTCAAACGTATGTATGTAGCTGGAATGCCGTCCTCCCAGACCACCAGATTATGGGGCAGGTCTGTGTCTGTATTTCTCCAGTCCTCTAGTTCAAACCAATGCTGGCCGTCAGTGCTGGTCTCCAAAAACCACCTTGTGGCGAAAGCGCGCTCCTCGATATAGCGTCCCCGGCCGGGCTCTCCTGTAAGTTTGGCTCCCTCGGGCAGTTCGGTCACTAGTTCCACATCGTCCGCGAAATTGATCTGCACTGCATGCACCCTGTGGCATTGCCCTAAGTCCACCATAAGCCAGGGCGTGGCATCATCTTTCGCGGCTTTCCACCAGGTCTGGACATTTTCGTCCACTGCATGGGAAGCGTCCTTTTGAGGACATTCACAGCTGCTGGCAGTGGCGGTCTTTCCATAGCTTAGAAGCATCCACTCCGGGGCCGCCCAGGGGTCTTCTTTCTCTCCTGTGACGCGCCGGGGCCAGTCGCCGTAGCGCTGGTTGCAGAACAGCTCCCCGTCCGCGTCAAAGCCTGCGGGCCAGATGCCGATCCGGCGCTCGAACTCATGGTTCATGGAGATGCGCATGGTGCTGGTATGCCACCAGTTCCCCTGCGTGTCCTCCATGGTGGAGCCGTGGCCTGCGCCGGGCAGGAAGCCGCCGGGGGAGTAGGAGTAGGGGTTGTTGGGGCAGGCGGTGAAAGGTCCCAGGGGGCTTTCGCCTACACAGACACCGTCATTGTAGATATTGT
>CANRZC010000213.1 GCA_947644185.1 uncultured Acetatifactor sp. | reverse complement strand
CGGATGCCTGCATCGGCTGCAAGAGCTGTGAGAGCCGCTGTCCTTTCGGCGTAAAGATCGCGGAGCGGATGGCGAAGACCAGAGAGCATTTTAGAGGGTGAAGCCTCTGGCCACAGACACTGTATGGATTCAGCCCCGACAGAAACTGCCGGGGCTGTGTTACCGATTTTACTTTGTGTTTGCGGCTCACCGGTTATTCGGTCTATCTTTCCGGAAATCGCCGCTTCAGCGCCCGCTCTATGGGAAGAATGGACAGTACCATGATAACGCATTCCACCGTGCAGAGAATGAGGCTCCACAGCCCCACCTTTCCATCGCTCTCCCCCATACAGGGCAGCATGGCCAGAACCGACGGAATCAGCATGATCAGACCTGTCCTCAGCCAGACTTTTCCAAAATATACCTGAGCAAAATCCCATGCCTCCTGACTTTTCATGGATTTTGCGGTGCGGTATCCGTAGAACCCGTTGATTTCCCGGGGCGGCCAGTGCAGAAACACCGCCCCGAAGATTATCATCAAAAGCGGCATCATTAAATTCGCGCATACCATAAAGATCCAGAATCCCATATGCATTCCTCCTTCTATCCCATTTCCGTTTCTATTCGCGATATAACTCTTTACGTCCGTCTACTGACCGGATTTTTGCTGCTCCTCCGGCAGCTTATACTTTCCGAAAGCCTTGTCCATATCCAGATGCACATCCTTAAAAAACAGCACCATCCATATGCCATAGGCCGCCAGCGCCACCCAGCCCGAGATCCACATGGCCCCCATTGCGCCAAACAGCATAATAAGCCCCCATAAAAAACTGGCATTCCTCTCGTCCCTGGCCATCCGCGCCCTGTCATACTTTGCCCGCTCCTCCTCCGGCAGCCAGTGGAAGCCGCTGAGCCAGTTGGCAGCCCTCTCTTTGCCAAGGGCAAAGAACAGGGACAGCAGCCAGAAACAGGGCACCATAATAATGCATGCGTAATATCCAATCATTCACCCGCCTCCTTCCTTTCTCGCCAAAGCGCCGCCTGGCCCATGCCAGACTCCTACAGCGGACCTGTCATATGACGCGGCTCATTTCATTATTTCACATAGAATCCGTACAGCTCCATCTGCCGGTTGAAGCTCAGGGTGAATATCACATTGGTGTTCTCATAGGAGACATTTACCTGCACCGCCGCGTAAACCTTATTCCTTTCGCGAATCTCCACCATGTATATCCTGCCTGTGCTTTGCAGTTCCCCCCAATCCTCGCCGATATAGCCCCGGATCTGGGAAAAGGAGGTTCCAGCCAGGGCTTCCCGCATCTCTTCGCTGACATAGCCCTCCAGGGTCTCGTACTCCTCAGCGCTGAACAGAGCGATAACCTCCTCCGTCCGAGACTGTACCGTTGCCGCATCGAAAACTTTACTGTCTTCGATATTCCTCTCCTTCGGCAGCATCCAGTAGACGATTCCCGCTCCTACAGCCAGCGCCGCCAGTATAGCCCCAAGGATACATAGAATCCGCCTGGCCCATTTCCTACGCATTCCGCGCCTGCGCTCCTCCTGGTCCAGATTCTCATTAAACTCCTCGGCAAAGACCTGCGGACTTCCCATTTCCTCCAGAATCTCTGAAAGCTGTCTTCCCTCGCCCAGCCCAATCTCAATATCGGAATCCAGTTGCCTGAGGATTTCCCCTTTTTTCGCCGGAGCGCACTGCAGCGCCTTTCCCACCTGCCTGATATATTGCTGCTTCGTCATCTCAAACCAATCCTTTCCCTGATCCGGTGAAAGCCCCTACTTCCTCTCATATTTATTTTGTATCACCAAAATGTACACCGCCATGGTGCCAATGGTCTCCGCCACCACGCCCAGTATGGATAGCAAAATAAATGCTGGGTTCTGGAAAAGCAGCGGCAGCCCTAACGCCGCGAAAAGAATCCCGTACACGATGAACAGCTTTCCCACCGCCCGGTTATAGGCTTTCACGTCCCTCATGGGCAGCGGCTTCACATTGCTAAAGAAACCCACTTCTTTCTTCGCGAAGAAAGCGCTGATCCCCAATGCTATCAACAGGCCCCCTACAATCAGCCACAGAACAAACCCCCATATTTTCCCTGCCTCCATATGCTTTCCCTCCTTTTTCAGAGCATCCTTACCTCCTGCTCCTCATCTTCTTTTAGGATACTGTCCACCGTGCGGGAGAAATGTCCCCACAGGTCTTTTAGTTCTGCCAGCGTGTTCTCCCCTTCCTTTGCCAGGCAGTAATACTTTTTGGAGACTTCCTTTCCCTTTGGCTCACTCCATCTGCTGACCACCAGACCGTCATCCTCCATCCGATAGAGGATAGGATACAGCGTACCCTCCTTCAAGAGAAACAGCCCTTCACTCCTGTCCTTCAGCTCGCAGATCAGCTGGTAGCCATACTTCTCCTTCTCTGAGAGGAGCTGTAATACCATCATCTCCAACACACCTTTCTTCATCTGCTGTTCATACTTCTGTTTCAAGCTGCCACCATCCCACCTATCTCTTCTCAACCTTTGGCGCTGTATTGTACCTGCTATTCCAGTCTTTATATCTGCTAATTACTTAGCATTGCTAAATACATAATATTACAATTGTATTTCCCTGTCAACCACAATTTTTATCCTGTCTCCTGTTTTTAGAAAAAAGCATTCTCCCTGATATAGTCCTGTTGGAATCAATAGGGTCAGGATTTCCCACATGTGATGGTTCAATCTGTGATAGACCCTGCACCTCTCCCAGGGCAGTTCTTCCACATACTCCTTTTCCCCTGCAAGCAGGTTAAGCAGCCTTTTATATTGCTCTGGCTCTTTCGCCGCCACCCGCCCAAAATCCCAGGAGGCATAGGAAAATGCTTCCCCATTCTCCTCCAGCTTTGCTTTTAAGCACACCATAAGCTCTGCTTTTCCTGCCGCCAACGAATGCTCTTTCCAACAAATCGGCGCCGCTTCCTCCCGGCTTCCCGGCACACGTCGAAAAGTAATCTTGCCATATCTGTCGTATTCCTTTACATAGGAGGCTTTTTCCTCCCTGGCATCTTTGCCCGGCTCCTGCAGCAGGATCACGCCAGTATCCCGCAGACGCTCCCACACTGCCTGGCGCACTTTTTCATAGGGAGCCGGAAAATCCAACTGCTCCATAATCTGCTTTACTGTGTATCCCTTGTCAGTTAGATGACGGACAGCGCCACCATATGCCGCCTCCTGGACAAAATCTCCCAAAGCCTTCTGAAAATATTGATTCTCTCCCACAAACTCCAGCCCTTTCCCACTTTTCGTCATACCGCCAGCTCATTTCCTGTTGTCAGCAGTGAACGGCCTCCTGTATTCCCTCTGATTATGTCATAAAATCCCCGGATACGCAATGCTTTCCCCTGTACCTGGGCTTGGTTTGACAGCACTTTTTACCCAAGAATGGGCTTGCAATTTAACACAATTGCGAGTACAATAATAGGCGGCTACACATTACATTTCAAGCCTGTGAAGTAAAATACATAAAAGGAAACGAGGTACATCATGAAAAACAAACAAAATAAGTGGTTGAACGCCGCTATCCCCGCGCTGCTTCTCCATTGCAGCATCGGCACTGTCTACTGCTGGTCTATCTTTAGTCAGGAAATCGCTGATTATATCGGTTTCTCCAAAGGAGCTACAGAATGGGCATTTAGCTTTGCCATTTTCTTCCTTGGAATGTCAGCATATCGTTGAAAAGGACATCCATAAGTCCTCCCTCATCGCTTCTATCTGTTTCGCCTGCGGCATGGCGGGAACTGGTTTCTTCATTTATTATGGTGGAACCCACCAGCATAGCCCGCTGGCACTGATTGGCATCTATATCTGCTATGGCTTCATCATGGGTATCGGCCTGGGCACAGGTTATCTGTCCCCTGTAAAGACTCTGATGCTCTGGTTCGAGGACAGAAAAGGCCTGGCCACCGGACTGGCTGTGGCGGGCTTTGGCGCCGCAAAGGCTATCGCAAGCCCTATTATGCAGGCTATGTTAGACAATCTGGGGGAGGGCGGCATCTACAAAATGTTCCTGATCCTGGCTGTGGTCTATTTCGTAATGATGTTTGCTGGGCACCTGTTGCTGCATAAGCCCGCCTCCTGGCATGAGCCCCAGAAGACAGAGAAGGGCAAGGGCATGATGGATGTGATCAAGACAAGGCCCATCACCAACTACATCGGTATCTGGCTGATGTTCTATATCAACATCACCTGCGGTCTGGCCTTAATTTCCCAGGAGAAAATGATTGTAAAGTGTATCGGTCTGGCTGGCGCTGCTGGAATTATCTCCACCGTATCCGCCATCTTCAATGCGGGCGGTCGTCTGGGCTTCTCCGCATGGGCTGATAAGATGAAGGACAGAAATACTATCTACAAGCTGATTTTCATCCTCTCCATTGCATTCACTGCCATTGTGATGGTGACAGGTGGTATCAAGAACGGCGAGGGCCATATCGCATTGGTGATTTTGGTTCTAGGTCTTATCTTCGTGGTCAACGCAGGCTATGGCGGCGGTTTCTCCAATGTGCCTACACTGCTGTCTGACCACTATGGCATGGGCAATATCAGCGCAATCCACGGCCTGACCCTTTCAGCCTGGGCTATCGCAGGACTCACTGGCAACCAGATGGCCAACTGGATCGTGGATCACACAGGAGAGTTCTTTGATCTCCATGGAATCCAGGTAAATCCGGTGGGATATCAGAATGTACTGTATGTCACCATTGTGCTGTATATTGTGGCACTGTTAATCAGCCTCTTTATGGTTC
>CANRZC010000212.1 GCA_947644185.1 uncultured Acetatifactor sp. | reverse complement strand
AGCATTGTTAAGGAACTCGGCAAAATGACCCCGTAACTTCGGGAGAAGGGGTGCGGGAACTGGGGACCTTTGAGGAATTGATGGAGAGAAAGGAATATTTCTATTCTCTGTACAATGTGGCCAACTGAGGCTGTGGCTGTTACGGTTCACTGGGTGCCACCGGGAGCAATTTGCCAGTTTCCTATATTGATTTTAATAGAAAAAGAAGCTATACTGATAGCAGCGAGAAACGCAAAATCAAAAAGGAGATAGTACATATGGAGAAGAAAATTCTGTTCCCACAGGTGGGAGGATTTGTCCATGGAGGCGATTACAATCCAGAGCAATGGTTGGATCGCCCGGATATTTTGGAGGAAGATGTGCGGTTGATGAAGAAGGCCGGCATCAACAGTGTGAGTGTGGGGATCTTTTCCTGGTCTGTGTTGGAGCCTGTGGAAGGGGAATTTCACTTTGAATGGCTGGCTAAAATCATTGATAGATTGTATGAAAATGGCATCTATACAGTGCTGGCCACGCCATCTGGAGCACGTCCTGCCTGGCTGGATGAAAAGTATCCCGAGGCCATGCGGGTCAATAGGATGGGGATGCGGGAGCATCATGGAGGGCGCCATAATCATTGTATGAGCTCTCCTATCTATCGGGAGAAAGTGGCCATCATGGACAGGAAGCTGGCAGAAACGTTTGGCTCCCACCCTGGTGTCATCATGTACCATATTTCCAATGAATTCAGCGGGGAGTGCTTTTGTGACCACTGTATCCAGAAATTCCGTGGGTATCTGGCTGAAAAGTATGACCATGACATCGAGAAGCTGAACAGCTCCTGGTGGACAGCATTCTGGAGCCATCGCTATAACAGCTTTGATCAGATCGAGCCGCCTTTTGTGCACGGCGAGACCAGCGTTATGGGGCTGAATCTGGAGTGGAAGAGATTTACCACATGGAATACCAATGACTTTATGAAGGCAGAGCGGGATGTGCTTCACAGCGTGACCCCTGATATTCCAGTGACGGCAAACCTGATGCGGATGTTTGGCGGGTTAGACTATCGGAAGATGGCGCCGGACATGGACGTGGTGTCCTGGGACAATTACCCCACCTTCCACAACGACTGGGAGACATTGGCGGAGACTGCCTATGAGACAGCATTTCAGCATGCCCTGATGCGCTCTTTAAAGAGGGACAAGCCTTTTATGATGATGGAAAGTGCACCAGGTCTTGTGAACTGGCAGGCTGTGAACAAGGTGAAGCGGCCGGGGATACATAGACTGGCCTGTCTTCAGGCCCTGGGCTGTGGCTCTGACTCGGTACAATATTTTCAGTGGAGAAAGGGCCGGGGCTCCTATGAGCAGTTCCACGGTGCAGTGGTGGATCATATGGGAACCGACGACACCAGGATCTTCAAGGAAGTGGCCCAGGTGGGAGAGCTGTTGAAGAAAATCGCTCCGGCTGCCGGCACACTGGTGAAAACAAAAGCCGCCATGCTCTTTGACTGGGACAACCGGTGGGCTATTGAGGATATGAAGGCACTGGGGCGGGACACCAAGAAGTATGAGGAGATCTGCATTGGCATCTGGAAGGAATTCTTCCGGCTGGGCGTGGATATGGATGTGGTGGGGTCCGATGAGGACTTGAAGGATTATGATGTGGTGGTGGCGCCTATGTTGTATATGCTGCAGGCAGGGACAGCGGCGAATCTGAAAGCGTTTGTGGAAAGAGGAGGCCAACTGCTAGCCACTTATCTGTTGGGCTACGTGGACTCTGAGCAGCTCTGCTACCTGGGGGGCTTTCCTGGGGATGGGTTAAAAGACCTGTTCGGCATCATCAGCGAAGAAATAGATTCTCTCTACCCTACAGACAGAAACGGCATTGTGCTGGCAGACAATGCGCTGCGAAAAGGGGCTACTTCCGCAGGCGGGGATGGAGCAGAGGAGTCTTGCAGCGGCATGGCCGGAGAAGGGAGTATGAAAGACCGTGGCGTACACCAGGAAGCCGTGAGGGACTGGGAAGTGGTAGAATACGCGGAAATCCTGAGGGTACAGGATGCAAAGGTGCTGGGGACCTACACGGAGGATTTCTATCAGGGCAGTGCGGCGCTAACCTGTAAGAAGCATGGAAAAGGAAATGCTTACTATGTGGCGGCCAGGACAAATGCCGCTGCCATGAGCCCGCTGTTTGAACGGATGCTGACAGATGCGGGCATTCCTGTGCGAAAGCTCCCTGAGGGCGTGGAATGTCATGTGAGAAGTGGCGAGGAAGGCAGATATGAGTTCTATCTGAACTGGACCAAAGAAAGTGTAACCATTCCGGGAGTAAGGGGGAGGGACTTGATTACAGATGCCTGGGTGGAGGAGCGTCTGGAACTGCCCACCTATGGCGTGGCTGTGGTGTACTCGCTTTGAAGTGGCCGTGGAGGATACCGCGATAAAACGCGAAAAATGGAAAATATAGGCGGATTTTGATAGACTATTCGCATTTGCTGTGATATACTAAATCCGGAAGGAGGTATATGCATATGACAGATAGTCAAAAATTGGATCTCATCCTCTCTAAGGTGACTCAGGTGGAATCCGGAGTGGAACGGCTGGAATCTGAAATGACGCAGATGAAAGCGGAAATCAGCGAAGTGAAGACTGAAATGACGCAGATGAAAGCAGAAATCAGCGAAGTGAAGACTGAAATGACGCAGATGAAAGCGGAAATCAGCCAGGTGAAGTCTGGAATGAGTCAGTTGGAATCAGAAATCACCCAGATGAAGTCAGAAATCACCAACATGAAGTCTGGAATGGCAAAGATGGAATCGGATATCAGAAGCATAAAGCTGAAGATAGAAAATGAAGTCTGCGTCAACATCCAGCGAGTAGCGGAAGGGCATCTTGATTTGTCGAGAAACCTGCATGAAGCAATGAAGGTGGAGACAGAAAAGGAAATGCTTTCCATCCGTGTAAACGTGCTTGAGTCGGAGATGCGAAAGGTAAAGGATCATCTCAAGATAGCATAGGGGATTGGATGACATTGATACGAATGCGATAACCCGGCATACTGCCGGCAACGATATTGAAAAAGCGGCTGTAAGATACCTGATAGTATCTGTGGCCGCTTTTTATGCACAGGAACGTCCCAACTCAATTGTTCCAAATCTCTACAAAGAATGCCTTATCAATGCGCTTGAGGTAGCATAAGCTCCTGCGCCACCTGATCCAACACAGAAAAGTAATTTTCAAAGGTTTTGGCACAGCATCCAGGATTGTGGATGAGGATACCAGGGCTTCGCAGCCCAATCAGGGAAAAACCCATTGCCATGCGGTGATCCTGGTAAGTCTCTACCATGGATGGCTTTGGCAATCCAGGATAGATGGTGATAGCATCCTGGTGCTCCTCACAGCGGATTCCCATTTTTGCCAGTTCCCCGGCAATGGCAGCAATACGATCGCTCTCCTGGAGGCGAATGTGCCCGATGCCTGTGATAGTAGTGGGAGTGTCAGCAAAGGGAGCCATAGCTGCCAGTGTAATAGCCTGGTCAGAACAGGTGGACATATCTACTGTGATGCCAGGGAAGTTTTTGCTCTTAGGCGGATCCAACAAAATACCCTGTGGGGTATCCGATACTTGGCAGCCCATCTGTTCTAAAATAGAAAGAAAGCCCACATCTCCCTGCAGAGACTGAAAGTGTACCTGCTCCACCCTGACTGGAATGTGCAGAAGAGGGCACATGGCATAGAAATAGCATGCGGCAGACACATCTGGCTCTATAGAATAATCCATAGCTTGATAATGTTGACCTGCCTTTGTCAGGAAAGAGCCATCGCTGTTTTTCAGAACCTCCACCCCGAACCTGGACATCATCTGTCTGGTCATTTCAATATAAGCCATACCGTGAGTGCCCTGGATATAAGTAGTGAAATCCCGGTCACACAGGCAGGAGGCAATTAACAGGGCACTGAGAAACTGACTGCTTTCGTCAATATTGATGGAAATGTTGTCTTTCTGAAAACCATGACTGGCCAGGGTAAAGGGAAAGCTTTCCCGGCAAGGGTTCTCTCCATAAATCACCTGACAGCCCAGCTCTTTTAGGGAGCTTAGAAGAGGTGCCATGGGACGCCTGCGCATCTGCTCTGAGGCATCCATGTGGTAGATGCCATGGGAAAGTCCCAAAAACGCTGTCAAAAAGCGGGCAGCGGTTCCAGCACTGCCCACATATAGGCTGGCTTCGGAGAGAGGGATTGCACCGCCCTGCCCATGGATTCGGATAATGCGCTCTGCTTCGGATACCTGGGTCTGGAATCCCAGATCCTGTATGCATTTCAAAAAATGCCTGGAATCATCGGAAAAGAGCACCCCGCGCAAGGTGGACACACCCTCAGCCAGAGTAGCCAAAAGCAGAGCCCTATTGGTGATGCTTTTGGAACCGGGAACCTGCACCGACAATGGCGATTGAGATGTCCCCCCTTTTTTGCATATTTTATCATATAGACAAGGAACGGCATATGTGTCTTCGTGAATCATAACCTTCTCCCACTTAACCCTGAAGCCCTCTGGCCTGTCTGTCCATGTCCTCAATGACAATGTCATAGATCTCTCCCAGAGAAGCGCAGTATTCCAAAACCTTCCAGGGCTCATTGGTGTGGAAGTGGATCTTGATCAATTCCTCATCGCCTACAGCCAGCAGACAATCCCCCTTGAAATGGTCTGTAAAATATTCCGTTATCTGATCTTCGTCCAAATCCTCCCCTTCTATCAATAACTGTGTGTCATATCGAAATTCCAGCATATTTTTTC
>CANRZC010000211.1 GCA_947644185.1 uncultured Acetatifactor sp. | reverse complement strand
GAAAATGAAATTACTTTGCCTGTAGCTCGCTTATCCGCATATGTCTATGAAAATTACAAATACTACCATTGCCTGGGCATTAAAGACACTTATGTCATATTTGGCTCGATATTATGGCAGAAAGGTCATCCTGCTCCTGGATGAATACGATACCCCTCTGCAGGAGGCCTATGTGAACCAATACTGGCCTCAGCTCACTGCTTTGGTCAGGAGTATGTTCAACTCTACTTTTAAGACCAATGAATATCTGTACCGTGCCCTGATGACAGGAATCACCCGTGTCAGCAGGGAATCCATTTTCTCTGATTTGAACAACCCCATGCTCATAACTACTACCTCTGATGAATATTGCACGGCTTTCGGGTTCACGGAGGAAGAGGTCTTCCGGGCGTTGGAAGAAAGGGGAATGGGCGCTGAACGAGAGACTGTTAGATTCTGGTATGACGGCTTTTGCTTTGGAAGCCGATCGGATATATACAATCCATGGTCTATTACCATGTTTCTCAGGACAAAGGAGTATGCTCCTTACTGGGCGGATAGCAGTTCAAACCGACTTGTGTCGGAGCTGATCAGGCAGGGTACGCCGGAATTGAAGATGCAGATGGAGGATCTGCTGTCTGGTGGCAGCCTGGATGTCACGCTGAATGAGCAGGTGGTGTTTGAGCAGCTAAAGCTTACCCGGGACGCCATATGGAGCCTTCTTGTGGCAAGCGGCTACTTGAAACCCGTGACGAGAAAATGGGACAGTGCTTCAGGAAGATATGCTTATGCGCTGAAGATCACGAATCATGAGGTTGAAATGATGTTCGACAACATGATTTCAGGGTGGTTCCCGGCAGATGACACCGCTTACCATAATTTCAAGGAAGCGCTCCTCATGGGAGACGTGGACTACATGAACCAGTTCCTGAATGAAGTTTCTGAGGAAATGTTCAGCAGCTTTGACACCGGCAGAAAGCCCTCTCAAAAGGCGCATCCAGAACGGTTCTACCATGGATTCGTGCTAGGCCTAATTGTAGATTTGGGGAACCGCTATCTGATCCGCTCCAATAGGCAGAGCGGCCTGGGGCGATATGATGTGATGATGGAGCCTAAAAATGCGTCAGACCATGCAATCATTATGGAGTTCAAAGTGTTTTCTGCCCCAAAGGATAAGACATTAGAGGGTGCGGTGGAGAACGCGCTACTACAGATCGAAACGAAAAAATATGACGCAGAGCTGATTGCCAGAGGAATCCCAAAGGAAAGAATCAGGCATTATGGATTTGCCTTTGACGGGCAGAGGGTGCTGATTGGAGAAGCCGAGGCATTGGCGGACGACTAGATGCTATGACAGTGGGGGGAATGGAATGATGATTATTTACATGCTCATAGTGCTGGGGATCTTTCTAGGTGACCTGTGGATCAAGAATGCGATAGAGGAAAGAGAAACAGATAGAAACGGAAATGTGCTGAGCCGGGGCAGGGAAACGGACTGCCCGACCCCCAGGACGCTTGCGGGAGGTCGCATTCGGATTCGGAAGTACCACAACAAAGGTGCTATGCTGAACCTGGGCCAGAAGCGTCCATGGGTGGTGGTGGCCTTGTCCGTGGGTCTAACCATCCTGACGGCTGTGGCCTTCCTCTGCAGCCTAGGGCAGTGGGGGAATAGACTGCTTCGCACAGGCCTGGCATTCCTGCTGGGCGGCGCATTCAGCAATACATACGACAGACTAAAGCGCCGGTATGTGGTAGATTATCTCACGTTCAATGTTAAGTGGAAGCCCCTAGGGCGAGTGGTGTTTAACCTGTCCGATTTCTGTATCATGATTGGTGCACTGCTGGCAGTGATTGGAGTGCCGTCAGATCCTTTACTCCCATAAAATATGCTCATTTTTTGGCGTTTTAGGCTGTTTCAGGGCTACTACAAAAATCTTGTCATGGAAATTAGTTTGTAGTAAGATGGGGACGAACATTCTTTCAGAGCGAAAAGGGGGATAACATTTTATGTTGATCACATTATTATCCGGGGGGGTACTGGCACTGGCTTCCTTTACAATGGGATTTGCCTTTTTAGAAAAGGGATTTAAGCGTGAAGTATATTATGGTCTGGAAATCTATCTATTATTTGGATTATGTATAGTAACGGTATATAGCCAGTTTTTCAGTCTTTTCTATAAAGTAGGAAAGATTGCCTTTTTGGTCATGACGATAGTATGTGTGATTACAGGGCTGCTTTTGCGGAAATCTATAGCGGCTTATTTGAAAGAGTTGTCCCATGCCATAAAATGGTATCATCTTATACTCATTGCAGGGCTGGGGGTATTGGTTTTGATTCTGACGGTTCAAAGTCCAATGCACTATGACACGGATCTATATCATGCCCAGATGATAAGATGGATCGAAGAATATGGCGTAGTTAAGGGGCTGGGAAATCTTCATAATCGACTTGCCTATAATAGTTCATTTTTCTGCTTACAGGCATTATTCAGTCTGAAATTTATGCTGGGCATTTCGCTTCATACGGTAAATGGATTTGTGTGTTTTCTGATTCTAGGATATTCTATACTCTCCTTAAATATATTCAAAAGGCGTAGACTGATGGTATCTGATATCATAAAACTGGCAGTACCGTTTTACTTTGTATTTACAGATGCAAGATTCTTTATTTCTTCTCCGGGCTCAGATTTATTAGCCCAGCTTCTTGTGATTTACCTTACGGCAAAATGGAGCGAATATATGGAGCAGGGGCAGAGGGACGGGATTGTCTATGGCGTATTGGCATTGCTTGCGGTTTGGGCTGTCACAGTGAAACTGTCCGCAGTTATGCTGGTTCTGCTGGCCATATATCCTGCTGTCAGTCTGCTGGGCAAAAGACAGTGGAAAAAGGTGGTATTGTTTCTGGCGGCAGGAGCGGTGATAGCACTGCCTTTTCTTGTCCGAAATGTAGTCATATCTGGATATCTGCTCTATCCTTATCCCTCCATAGACTTGTTTGACGTAGATTGGAAAATGCCTTCTTACATTGCGGAAGAGGACAGTATTGAAATCAGGGCCTGGGGGAGAGGGATGACGCAAAGAGACATGTATGATGCGCCGGCGTCCGTGTGGCTGCCTAAATGGTATGACAGCCTTTCACTGGGTTTTCGGATCCTGCTATGGCTGAACATTCCGTTGCTGCTTTGGAGTATTTTTGACTGGATTGTTATGGTGCGACAGAAAGACTTGTTAAGATTAAACTTAATGGCAGTGATTTTTGCCAGCCTAGGGGCCTGGTTTTTCCTTGCGCCTTTGCCCAGATACGGGGCAATTTATCTGTGGCTGCTTCCGGCTGTGGTGCTGGGAACCATGCTGAAAAAATACGGACATAAAATTCAGGAATATATTGTGGTAGTGGGATGCTTACTGTACTGTGGTATTTCCCTAGCGTCTTTTACATACCGGTTTCTGCCAGGTCTACCTGAACTGAAGCCTTTTGACTATACTGCCAGGGCAACAAGTGCCGTGGAGCTGGAGGGTATTACATTTTATGTGGCAACCGGTTCCGATCAGGCAGGCTATCATAACTTTCCGGCAGTACCTGGTATGAATTACCTGGAGCGGATAGAACTTCGGACAGGCAGACTGGAGGACGGATTTCGCCCGAAGAGAGATGCCATGAAATAGGTGATGCGAAATGGTGCAGGCCCTCTGGACATTCTGTATCCGCTGAGGGCCTGGTTGCTATTACTGTTATTGGTGGTTACCACTACATCGTAATCATAGTCCCTGCCTTGCCTCGCACTCCGTCCAATGCCCTGCTCAGGGAGGTAATCAATACTTTGCCGCTCCTTACCTTTTCCAGATAATGGATAGCTGCTTCGATCTTTGGCAGCATGGTTCCAGCCTCGAACTGTCCCTGGGCAATGAGCTCCTTTGCCTGATCTACTGTCAGGGCAGAGAGGGGGAACTGGTCTATGGTGCCAAAATCCCGGTAAACGCAGTCCACGCTGGTGAAGATAATCAGTTCATCACAGTTTAACTCTGCCGCCAACTTTCCGGCAATGGCATCCTTCTCAATCACTGCAGAGGCGCCTTTTAAGATGTGTTGCTGTTCGATGACAGGAATCCCGCCGCCGCCACAGGCGATGATTACCTGATCCGCCTCCGCAAGGGTGCGAATGGCCTCAAGCTCTACGATATCAATAGGCTGCGGCGCTGCTACTACACGCCTGTAGCCCTTTTCAGGATATTCCTTCACATAATTTCCTTTTTTAATTTCTGCGTCCGCTTCTTCCTTATTCATAAATCTTCCGATAATCTTCGTAGGCTCATAGAAGGCCTCGTCATAGGGATCCACGGTTACCTGGGTCAGGATGGTGCTGACAGACTTTGAGATCCCCCGCCCTAGCAACTCACTGCGCAGGGCATTCTGGATATCGTACCCCACATATCCCTGACTCATAGCCGAGCAAACGCACATGGGGGCAGGGGTATAGTCGTTGTAGACTCGCCGCAGCTCCGTCATAGCCTTGTGAATCATGCTGACCTGGGGGGCGTTGCTGTGGGTGATGGTGAGCTGGTAATCCTCCTCCACCAGGTCGGCCAGGGCACGGGCGGTGATCTTTACGGCATCCCGCTGGGCTCCTGTGGTATATCCTAATGCATCGTGTCCCAGGGACACCACTGCTTTTTTCTTGCTCATATGTTCTCCCTCTCTTACGAAAACGGTTTCCCTACAAGAAAACCTGTAATCCCTTCTTAACGCCAATTATATCCTGTCTTTTCGGGCAATTAAAAAGATCCATAAGTTCGGAATAAACGCCATGATCAATCCGG
>CANRZC010000210.1 GCA_947644185.1 uncultured Acetatifactor sp. | reverse complement strand
TCAGTCAAACAAAATCTCCTCCACCGTCACAAAGGTATACCCCTCCTCCAGCAGCGCATCGATAGCCTTCAGCGCCGCGGTTACCGACGTATCATAATAATCATGCATCAATATAATGTCATTCTCCCCGGTCTTGCTGACAATTTTCTCTGTAATCCGCCCCACGTTCCGAGAGCTCCAATCCAGCGGATCCACGGTCCAGAGCACCGGGAACATGTTCAGCTCCTTCTCAAAGCTCTTATCCCAGGATCCGTAGGGAGGCCGCACATACTGCACTTCCTCCCCGGTGATTTCCTTCAATATTTCGTTGGTCTTGATCAGCTCATTCTTAAATTTTTCCCGGTTATTCTTGGTTAGCTGGATATGGCTGTATGTATGATTTCCTATCAAATGTCCCTCTTCGAACATTCTTTCGATAATATCTGGATGTAATTCCGCATGTTCCCCTGTTACGAAAAAGGTGGCATGTATCCCCCTCTCCTTCAGCCCGTCCAGCAGCTGGGCTGTATAGCTGGGATGGGGTCCATCGTCAAAGGTTATGGCAATCTTCTTTACATCCGCCTCCTCCAGCTGCTCTTCCTGGGCCACTTGAACGATGCCACTGTCTGTCACCACTGCACGACTTTTCATTCCATAAAACCCCAAACAAAGCATTCCTGCCATCAAGTCAAAGAGCAGAAATGCCATTGTCCACTTTTTCATATCAAATCACAATCCCTGCGATACCTCTCAATACAGTATATGCCTCTTAAACCCCATCCATTCTTTTATGCCTTCTTATTAAGAGCACTGCCACGTCATTCACGTTTGTCCCAGTGGCTCCTGTAAAAATCAATCCGCCTGCTTTCCGCAATGCCTCATAAGAATCGTTTTCCCCCAGCGTCTGATAGATGTCCACACCCAGCTTCTCCAAAGCTTCTTTGGTCTTGTCATCACAATACCCTCCTGCCGCATCTGTGGGTCCGTCTGTTCCATCGCTTCCCACACTGAATACAGCAGTGTCTTGCAGTCCGCTAATGCCCTCTCCCGCAGACAGTGCTAATTCCTGATTGCGTCCTCCTTTTCCTTTGCCTGTGAGATGTACCACTGTCTCGCCTCCCACAATATAGGCAAGGCTGTTCTTGCTCTCCTGATGGCTTTTCGCAATGGCTGCCAGAAACCTGCCAGCCTCCCTGGCTTCACAGTCCAGCCTATCTGTCAGCACACAGGGCTCATATCCAAGTCCCCTGCAGGTATCTGCGGCAGCCCTGCAAAGATCCCTTACGCTCCCTGTAATCATAGTCTCTACATTCCCCAGTATCTTCGGTGTCTCTCGCCCCATCAGTTCCATGGCATCTTCGCTCAAATGCAGTCCATATTTTTCTACTACCCCTAATGCCTGCTGACAGGTGGAGGTGTCCGCACAAATGGGACCAGACCCAATCATGTCCAGCGGATCCCCCAATATATCGCTTAAAATGATGCCAAAGACCTTTGCCGGATAACACCTTTCCGCAAACCGCCCACCTTTTACCCCGGACAGGCGCTTGCGGACTGTGTTCATCTCTACAATGTCCGCACCGCAGGCTAACATTTGATTTGTCACATCCATCAGCTCTTCCCCTGTCACCAAGGGCTTCTCAAACAGGGCAGAACCGCCACCCGACAATAAAAATAGCACCGTATCCTCCGGGTTTAAGCCACTTACCAGCTCCAGTGCTTTTTCCGTAGCGCCAAAGGAATTTTCGTCTGGTATTGGATGGCCTGCCTCAAAACATGCTATAGGGTTGATTTCTCCTTTCACATGCCCATATTTGGTAATACATATGCCCGCCTCTATGCGGTCTGACAGAATCTCTGCTGCTGTCCGCGCCATCTGCCAGGCTGCCTTTCCCACAGCTACCACATACAGTCTTCCGCTTCCAAAATCCCTGCCCTTCAGAGCACGTGCCACTGCCTGATCTGGCAATACACGCCGAATAGACTCTCTGACAATCATGTCTGCCTCTTCCCGTAAAGTCCTTTGCTCCATACCCAATGCCTCCCTGGATTTTCTAATTTTCATGGATGGCGAAAAAGAGAGGCTGCCCACAGCCCACCCGGCCGCTCCACAGTCTCTCTTTCTCATTTTTTATTCTAAATCAAGTCATATGAATCTTATTTCTTTTTCAGCACCAGATGCTGCGGCAAACCATTGACCATAAACGGCTGATAATCGCCATGGATCAGGGGCTCAATATAGTCGATAAACTCCTGGGTTACATAGTTTCCTTCCCTGTTCATCCAAGAACGGGGAACCAGCTTCTCGTGGTTGGCAATTCTGTGTACATCGTAGATACCTGCTGCACTCTGATAAGGATCGTCGGAAACACGATCGATAACCACCATCTTGCCTGTATCGCCTTCGTCCGCTGCCTTAACAGCCGCGCCGCCTACCATGAATGCTTCGTCCACATCCACTCTGGAAGCCATGTGGGAAGCACTCCTCTGCAGAGTGGAGAACTCGATGCTGCGGGTCTTGCAACCGATCTCCGCCGCCAGGAAGTTGGCCAAATAGGATGCTGTTCCCTGAAGCTGCTTATGGCCGAAAGCGTCCACATAGTCGTTGCCGCCGCCCAGCTCGCACACATATCTGCCGTCCTCCACCTTGATGCCCTCGGATACGGCGATGACCACGGAATTCTTCTTCTTCAGAAGCTCCTTTGTGTTCTTCAGGAACTTATCGATATCAAACACTGCCTCCGGCAGGTAGATGGCATCGGGACCTTCACACTCCTCTGTCTTGGCCAGGGCTGTGGCGCCTGTGAGCCACCCTGCGTTACGTCCCATAACCTCGATGATGGTGATGGACTCCTTCTTGTAATTCAGGCCCAGAGCATCCCGGATGATCTCCTTGGTGGAGGCGGCAATATACTTTGCAGCGCTTCCGAAACCAGGGGTATGGTCGGTCAGAGCCAGGTCATTGTCAATTGTCTTCGGAACGCCCAGGAATTTCTGAGCATGTCCCTTCAGGATTGCATAGTCTGACAGCTTCTTAATGGTATCCATGGAATCATTGCCGCCGATGTAGATAAAGGCTTCGATCTCAAGCTTATCCATGATTGAAAACAGCTTCTCATAGATTTCCGGATTCTCATGAATCTCGGGCAGCTTATAACGGCAGGAGCCCAGGAAAGCAGAGGGCGTCCTCTTGAGCAGCTCGATGTCGATGTCGGAATGAATCTGTGTGGACAGATCCACATACTGCTCATCCAGAAAACCCTGAACGCCATGAAGCATTCCATACACCTTGTGGAAACCTCTCTCTCTGGCTGTCTTGTACACACCAGCCAGGCTGGAATTAATCACAGCGGTAGGGCCGCCAGATTGTCCAACGATAATGTTGCGTTTCTTTGCCATTTCTAAATCCTCCAAATAAATTTTTTGCAAGTCGGATTCTCCGACATGTACTTACATTGTTTTCATCTGTTAAATCATACCAAAAAAGAAAGAAAAATACAACACTAAATTACACAAACTGATTTCTTTCTCCGTCGTACTGGTAACCTATTGCTTCCAGCCTATGAATAAGTTCCTGTTTCTCCACATCCAAATCCCCACAGAGGGCATCTAGACTATCATAGAAATCCCGGAGCTTCGTATTCACAAAGCTCAATAGCATAATTGGATCTTTCGGCAGCATTCTTTTCACATCCTCTCTTCCCCTTGGTCCACAGCACTTTTGTGCAGAAACCTATGCATAGCAAACGGAGCGCCGTGGCGCCCCATTCAAGCTTTTTCTGCTATCTCCTTGTCAGTCTAGATACGGCGATGTGTCAGCCTCTATCTGTCTCTGATACTCTTTTACACTCTCTGTGACTACATAATCCTCGTCACCAAACAAAAATTCATGCAGCCATTTCACATTGTCCTCCAAGCTGTTGGGTATGATACAACTGCCTTTGGCACCGATATTGCCTCCAGTGCGCAGGTTTTCCTGGGGGATGGCATCCTCTGCCACTATGCTGTAATTGCCGATATCTGCCAGCAAATCCAGAATATCTCCTGAATCCAGGCTGGTATAAATATTTCCAATGCAGTCGTTAAACACTTTTGTCAAAGTCACCAGGTCAGTTTGCTTTGCCTGACTCTCAATGGCCCGAAGCACTTCCCTCTGTCTGGCTGTCCGTTTGTAATCATCTCCTCCGCCATAGCGAATTCTGCAATATGCCGTGGCCTGCAGCCCATTGAGCAGCTGATATCCGGTCTCTGTCACAGGGGTATACTCACATTTCAATACATTAGATATACCAATCTGGTAATTGTTGATATGCTGTAATTCCACACTATCCACATCCAAATAAATACCGCCCAGCCCATCAATGACGTCCCGCAGTCCCCTGTAGCCCACTGCCACGAAATCTGTGATATCCATATCCAGATTCATATTTAACATCTTGACAGCCTGCTCCGCACCGCCAGAAAAGTATGCCTGTGTGGCTTTCCAATAATCCTCATTTCCCAAGTTTAAGTATGTATCGCGATACACACTCACCAGCTTAATGTCCCCTGTGTCCATGTTTATACTGGCAATCATAATCGTGTCACTATGGCTGTTTTTATACAGTTGAGAATCGCTCTCAGCATCCAGCCCAAACAGCGCAATATTGCGGTAACCCTGCATGGTGCCGCCCTCTTCCTTCAGCTGCTGTACCTCCTCATGAATCTCCAATACCTGAGGATCCAGATCTGCCATCTTTGGACCTTCACTGGATTTGTTCATTACCAAATACAGCACCACTAACATAATCAGAATAATAATGATTTCCACAGCAAAAAGAATCAGCTTAGACTTACTTCTTT
>CANRZC010000209.1 GCA_947644185.1 uncultured Acetatifactor sp. | reverse complement strand
CCTGGCAGAGATGTGAGACAGTCATAGAGCGCATCCAGATTCCTGCCATACCATTGGGGGAGCTCCAGAGACTGGGCCAGCCTGTCATGAAGCTGGGCGCTATCCTTAATTTGTGTCCCATCCAAGATACAAACGCGCATCTGTCATTCCTCCCCATACAGTAGCTCAAAGGACTCATAATGGTCCTCTGTATAATAGATCAATCCGTCATTGGAAAATACAATCCTTTTGGCTCCTCGCTTCTGTGCCCCCAGGGTGTCAATATCACACTCTGTATAGACTCTGCCCTCCGCCTCTGGCAAAAGTCCCTCATAATTTCCGAAACGGCTGCCTCCAATGCATTTGCCAGGGGCATAGGGTTCCAGTGAACCGCCCTCCCAGCCCAGCTTTTCGGCTTCCTTCTTCGTGATGAAATTGGAGGGCAGCTTATCATACAGATAAATATACAGCGCCACATCCTCCTTTGTGGTGTATGTACCATCCTCTGGCAGGATATCTTCCTCACTGCTATCATTTTCAAGAGAAGCCTCTTGGTCCGCCAATGTCTCTTCCGGCACACTTACAGATGCTTCGTCTACGGCCTCTGGTTCGCTCTCTGCCAAAGTCTCCTCCGGCAATGCATTCTCGTCTCCATCTCCAATATCCTCTGCGGAAGCTGTCTCTTCCTCTCCTGCCTGATCTGCTATGGAAGCAGTGCTGCTTTCCCCTCCCGTGACAGATTCCAATGGTGTACTCTCCTGGGAAGCTCCATTGCCGCAGGAGGCCAGGAAAAGCCCCAGGAAAAATACCAGCAATAATCGCGACAGCTTTTTCATCTCTACCACCCTTTCCATTCTATTTTTATCACAGTCAATATAGCATATTTTCTCGGACCACGCAACGGAAATTATAGGTCTGATCCAAAAACAGGCCTCGCCTTGTATGGCATAGACCTGTCTTTTTGTTCCTTATGAAATATCCAGCCTATGCAAAGCAATTACGCCTTGCCTTCCCCTGCCTTCTCCACGCGGCTGATTGCTGCCTTCTCCATGGGGATGCGGCAGTTCTTATTGCTGCCAAATTCTACGATAACCATGTCATCCTTCATATCAATCACTACACCATAAAAGCCGGATGTAGTCAAAACCACATCCCCGATCTCCAATGCCGCCAGCATGGCTGCCACTCTCTTTTTCTCCTTGCTCTGGGGGCGCATCAAAAAGAACCATATGGCGCCAAACATCAGGGCATACACAAGAAACATGGTTATGAGACCTCCGCCAGCTCCTGCACCTGCCACTTCATCCGCTCCTGTCAATAAAATACCCATCTTTCCTCCATTCTAACGCTGTCCATCTCCCAACGTTCGTAGCTTGTCTAAATAAGTATAATACACAAAAAATACCAATCGGTCAAGGGTCTGGCCAAATTTTGTTCTGGCTCTTTACGTGTGGCTTTCCTCTGGCATAGCTCCCATCATTCCCTGCAGCTTCTGCCTTTTGTATGCGGCAAACCTTCCCTGATCCAATGCAGACCGGATTTCTGTCATCATGGTATTATAAAAATACAGATTATGCAGCACACACAGGCGCATTCCTAACATTTCCTTTGCCTTCAAAAGGTGGCGGATATAAGCCCTGGAATACCGTCTGCAGGCAGGGCAGCCACAGCCCTCCTCAATAGGCCTCTCATCCAGCTCATATTTTGCATTGAACAAATTGATCTTTCCCTGGTTGGTGTAGAGATGGCCGTGTCTGCCATTTCTGGAAGGATAGACACAGTCGAAGAAGTCCACCCCTCGCTCCACACCCTCTAGAATGTTGGCTGGTGTGCCCACACCCATGAGATAGGTAGGCTTGTCCTTTGGCAGAAACGGCACTACCTCATCCAAAATGTGGTACATCTCCTCATGGGTCTCCCCCACGGCCAGCCCCCCTACCGCGTAGCCATCCAACTCCAGCTGCGCTATTCTTTTTGCGTGTTCTATCCGAATATCTGGATACACTGCCCCCTGATTGATGCCAAACAGTAGTTGATGCGGGTTAATGGTATCCTCCAAACGATTTAGCCTCACCATCTCCCTCTTACAGCGCTCCAGCCATCTGGCAGTGCGATCCGCAGAGGCCTGCACATACTTTCTGTCTGCCTTGCTGGGCGCGCACTCATCGAAAGCCATGGCGATAGTGGAGGCTAGATTGGACTGAATCTGCATACTTTCCTCCGGCCCCATGAAAATCTTTTTTCCATCGATATGAGAGTGAAAATAGACCCCCTCCTCCTTGATTTTCCGAAGACCCGCCAGGGAAAACACCTGAAAACCTCCAGAATCTGTCAAAATCGGCTTGTTCCAGGACATAAACCTATGCAGTCCACCCAGGCGCTTTATCACCTGGTCCCCGGGACGCACATGCAGATGATACGTATTGGAAAGCTCCACCTGGGTTCCTATCTCCTCCAAATCTGAGGTGGCCACAGCCCCCTTTATGGCAGCCACAGTGCCCACATTCATAAATACAGGAGTTTGAATCACTCCATGAACTGTGGTAAGCTCCGCCCGCTTTGCCCTTCCCTCCTGTCTCAGTATCCGGTACATCTCTCCCTCCTCCATTCTATTTCTGATAGAAATCCACCATATACTCCAGCCTGGATGCCATGTTCACCAGCATGGCGTCCAACACAGTCAGCGCTGTCATACTCTCCATGACAACCACTGCCCTGGGTACAATGATTGGGTCGTGGCGTCCCTTGATATGCACCTCTATCTCCTCACCAGACTGATTCACTGTGCTCTGTCCCAGGAAAATAGAGGGAGTAGGCTTCACATAGGCTCGCACTACCACCCTGTCACCATCGCTGATCCCCCCTAAAATGCCCCCTGCGTGGTTGGTGGTTTTAACGACTTTCCCGTCTTCTATACGAAAGGCGTCATTGTTCTCGCTTCCCTTTCTGCAGGCCACCTTACAGCCGTCACCGATCTCCACAGCCTTTACGGCGCCGATAGACATGATGGCCTTTGCCAGATTGGCATCCAGCTTCTCAAAGACTGGGTCTCCGATTCCTGCCGGAAGGCCACTTACCATACATTCCATACAGCCTCCTACAGAATCTGTCTCGCCCTTCGCCTTCTCCAGATATTCCACAGCCGCAGCGTCCGCCTCTCTCTCTGGCATGGCCGTGGGCGTAGACAGACAAACGGCTCTGTCGAACTTATCCATATCTGCTTCTATGGGGCCAATAGAGCGGGTATAAGCCCACACCTGCACCCCCAACTGCTCCAATATCTTACAGGCCACAGCGCCTGCTGCCACCCGCCCCACAGTCTCTCTGCCGGAAGACCGTCCGCCGCCTCTATAATCCCGGAAGCCATACTTTTCGTCGTATGTGTAATCTGCATGGCCCGGGCGATAATAAGAAGCTATGTCGCTGTAATCTCTGGAAATCTGAGCGGTATTGCGCACCATCAGGGAAATGGGCGTCCCTGTGGTCCTGCCCTCAAATACACCGGACAGGATTTCTACCGCATCCTCCTCCCTGCGCGTTGTGGTGATGCTGCTGGTACCAGGCTTGCGTCTGTCCAGATAGCGCTGGATATCCCTCTCCTCCAAGGGCAAGCCTGCAGGGCAGCCATCGATTACAACCCCCAACGCCTTTCCATGGGACTCCCCCCAAGTGGTTATTTTAAAAATTGTTCCATAGGTAGAACCTGCCATTTTCTCTCCTATCCTTTCTATCCTGTCTATAATGTAGCCCCTTCAATCGAGTAGGGGAATGCCCTTCTCCACTACTCGCCGCGCGGCCCGCACGCCGCCTAAGCGGCATATTACCTTTGTGCGGGCCTGTGCATGAAAAATGGGCTGCCGCTTCCAGCAACCCAGGAAATATTACAGTCTGTGGAATGTAATGCAGTTCGGCACATCCACCTTAATGGGCGGCCCGTTCATGATCATGGTTCCGTTCTCCACATCCACATGAAAGAAAGTCATGCTGTTGGACTCATGGTTCAAAGATACCAAAAATTTATTGTTGGGGAACAAACTGGCGTCCTTTGGATATTCCCCCCCTACAGGCAGCTCGAAAATCTCCCTGAGATGTCCCGTAGCCTCATCCACCTCAAACAACACCACGGAATTGGCTCCAGCATTGCTGCTGAGTAGATATTTATGGTCGTCGGAAAAAGTCAGCGCACTGGCTGCATTAAAGCTTCCCATCTCCTGCTCACAGGTAGACACTGTCTGAAGCTTCTCAAAGATAGGTTGTCCCTTCTTTTCCTCATAGGAGAACACATCAATGGTGCATTTGAATTCATTGACAATATAAATGTAATGTCCATCCCTGGAAATCTTGATATGTCTGGGATTGGCATCCAGCTCACTGTGCACAATGTCCGCCAGGGTCACCTTGCCCAGCGTCACATCAAAGCGATATACCTTCACATGATCCATACCCTGATCCGCCACCAGCAAATATTTATTGTCATGGGTCATCCGGGCACAGTTGATATGGGGCCTGGAATTGCGCTCTGCAATGATTCCCAGCCCTTTATGGTAAATTTCATCCGTGATATCACCTACGGAGCCGTCTTCTCCCAGCTTCAACACCGTCAACTTCCCGTCATGATATCCGGCCACAAACAGATAGCTGTCTGTATAATCCGTAGAGAGATAGCATCCCCGCATGCCATTGATGGATGCGAAATTGATGAATTCCAGGCTGCCGTCCTGCAGTATCAGGTACGATTCCACTCCGAAATCTGTGATGGAGTACAGGTATTTCGCATTGTGGGAGATAGTCACATAGGAGGAGTTTGTAATCTCAACCTTGTCCTTCTCAATAAAACGGCCCTTCTCCAC
>CANRZC010000208.1 GCA_947644185.1 uncultured Acetatifactor sp. | reverse complement strand
CATAATTGCCATACTTCTTAGACTTTACTTTTTTTGTATTGTTCTTTTACACTGCCTATAGCCTGACTCCAGATGTGGAGAAGATATTTGGTATGGAATTAAAGAATTTGGGCCCTTTTCTGGAGCGACAGCTTATAATAGCCTTTGTGGCACAGCTAGTATTCTTTGGCTGTAATCTATGGGCCATCATCAAGCAAGACAAAAACTGCGGCTGGTTGCTGAACCTGAACATGACAGGAATCTTTCTTATGATCAATTATGATATGTGGATGAAATGTATGGATTCCTTTGAGACTTTGAAAGCGGCCATGTTCAGGAATTCCTTTGAACCCCTTGTGGCCGGCATTCTGGGAATTGTGGCCAGCCTTATCCTCACCAAAGCTTTCCGTAAAAAAGAGGACTGAGGAAACCAACAGGGCTGTTGCACTGGCAGACATTTGTCTGCTTTCGCAACAGCCCTGACTGTTTTCGTCTCTGCTTTATTTGCTTCTCTGAATCTCTAGCACCTTGTAAGTAAACATACCTGCGGCGGTCTCTACCTCCACGTTGTCCCCCACCTTACAGCCGATCAATGCTTTCCCTACGGGGCTCTCGTTGGAGATCTTGCCCTTTAAGCTGTCTGCCTCTGTGGAGCCTACGATTTTATATTCCAGTTCTTCACTGTATTCAATATCCAGCAGACGCACCACACAGCCAATGTTAATCTTGTCCAGGTCTACTTCGTCTTCCACCACCACTTCCGCATTCTTCAGAATCTTCTCCAGCTCTTCAATTCTGGTCTCAATATCTCGCTGTTCGTCTTTGGCCGCATCATACTCAGCGTTCTCGGACAAATCCCCCTGCTCTCTGGCCTCCTTGATTTTCTGAGCCACCTCCTGGCGGCGCACCACCTTCAACTCATGCAATTCGTCCTCATATTTCCTGAGCCCCTCATAGGTCAGAATATTCTTTTTCTCCTGCATTTTGCTTACATCCTTCCTGTTCTATTCTTCCATTTTTCCTGTTTTCTATTTTCTCTGGAAAGCTGTTTTTGTTTGTCTCTTCTTCCGATGTTGTCATAACGCGCTCTTAAGCCTAGTACAATAGTATACCCTCGTTTTCAGACAGTGTCAAGGCAGTACCGGGCAGTTGCAACGTTTTTGTGCGATTTTCCATATTTCTTTCATAGATACATATGTGATCTTCTTATCCCTGACGAGAATCCTGCGCTTTTTCTCCTCCACTGCAAATAAATCCAACCAAATGCTTCCCTCTGGCACTGTGGAAACTGCCATATAGGCTTCCCCTGTGAGATCCACAATATTCACTGCCTCCTTACAAAAGAAGCGCAGACGTTTCAGCGCTGCCCCATCCTGCAAAAGCTGCAGCTCAATGGCCAGGCCATATTCTGTGTAAAAGTCCTCCACAAAGCCAGTCAATTCCTCCACATATTCTGCTTCTGTCAAAATCCACCGCAGGCTCTTCATTCGGCCTGCATATGCCTCTATCACAGGAAAAAGTGCTGTTGACATTCCCAAAATGATAAAATGGGGCAAGGTGGCATGCCGAAATAATTGTTCTATCCAGATTTCCTGGGCATAACCCTGGAATTCCGCCACCGGGAAATCCTTTTTCCATAGAGCCTGCAGGATCCTTTCGGTTTTCTGCTGCCTTTGTGCTTCCCTCTCAGAGCCTACTTTTTCATGCTCTGACCGGTCCAACTGCCCGTACCAGCTCTCCTGCCCTTCCTCCCATGGTCTCTGCCCGTTCTGGGGCTGGCCTCCTGCCCCTTTTGTCTCCTCTATAAGTGCTTTCCTGAGGCTGTCCTCATACACGCAGCTACAATCCCCCAGTCCTCCTGCCAGCTCTCCCACCTCCAGAGCCAATCTCTGTATCATCTGTCCAACCTGTGCAATGAACTCTTTTCTGACAGCCAACCCTCTGGCCTCCTGCTGTTCCCATACACGCCTCTGTGCCTGTTCCCGTCGCTGCCTCTCCTTTGCTTCACGTCTGTGTTGGAAAGCCCTCCAGGGATGCCATAAAAAAGCCCATGGTTTTCCCCCTTCTGCTGGTATGGCTATGTGGCTAGCGTCATGGCTCACTGGCAGTATCTGCTCCAGCTTATGCCCAAACCACTGCTCTTCCCCCACATCCAGCCCTATCCTTATGAGCAAATAGGTTTTCAGCCCCACAGGTTCTATCTCTGGCTTTTCCAGGCCTCTTTTTTTATAAAAATATAAAATCGTGTCCATGCCAAAATATATGCATCATCACGCAAAAATAGTCTCCACTCCTGCAAGCAGCTCCTCAAAACTCTCTATGGAATTGATGGCCTGCCGGAATCTGGCGGAATGAGGCATACCTGCAGTGTACCAGGCCAGATGCTTTCGCATCTCCCGCACCGCTGTGTATTCTCCCTTTGTCTTAAGCTGCAGCTTTGCATGCTCCAGTACCATCTGTCTCTTCTCCTGTCTATCTGGGGGCGCTGGCACTGTACCTGTCTTCAAAAAGCTTACCGTATCTCGGAAGATCCAGGGATTTCCCTGAGCTGCCCGGCCGATCATGACCCCATCGCAACCAGTCTGTTCCAACATGGCTTTTGCCGCCTGGGGGCTGTCCACATCCCCATTGCCGATGACAGGGATCTTCACTGCCTGCTTCACCTGGGCAATCATGTCCCAGTCTGCCCGGCCACTGTAATACTGGTCCCTGGTGCGCCCATGCACCGCAATGGCGGCCACACCACAGCTCTCAGCGATTTTTGCAATTTCCACCCCATTGCAGTGGGCCTGGTCAAAGCCTTTGCGGATCTTCACCGTCACAGGCTTGTGCACTGCGCGCACCAAAGCGGACAGGATCTCCTCCACCAGCTTTGGCTCCCGCATCAAAGCAGAGCCCTCCCCATTATTCACCACTTTTGGCACCGGGCATCCCATGTTGAAATCCAGAATGGAAAAAGGCCGCTCCTCAATGCGCTTTGCCATATCTGCCAAAATCTTCGGGTCAGAGCCGAATAACTGGAGGGATGCAGGCGTTTCCTCTGGGTGAATTTCCAGCAGCTCCTCTGTGTTTTTATTGTGATAGAAAATAGCCTTGGCACTGACCATTTCCATGCACACCAGCCCCGCTCCCATTTTGCGACACAGCAGGCGAAAAGGAAGATCTGTCCCCCCAGCCATAGGAGCCAGTATTACCTGATTGTCCAGAGTCACATTGCCTATTGTCAGCTTACCCACTGGTTTCTCCTCCTTTTCCTATGGTGCTAAGTTTTATGATGCTTTCCGGTTCTTTTCATAGAGAATCCGCAGTCCCTCCATGGTCAGATGACTGTCATAGATGTCGATAGCCTCTGTCTCCTGGGCAATGAGCCTCCCCAGCCCCCCAGTGGCCACCACCTTTAGAGTCTTCAGACCGCTCTCCTCCTTCACTTTTCGGATGATATATTCGGTCTGGCCTATCTGACCATACACAAGCCCTGCCTGCATGCTGCTGATGGTCTCCTGGGCCAGAATGGACTTTGGCTTGCGGATCTCGATCTTAGGCAGCTTTGCCGCCTGGGTCCAGAGGGCCTCTGAACTGATGCCCATACCCGGGGCCGTGATGCCTGCGGCAAACTCCCCCTTCGCCGTAATCAAGTCGTAGGTAGTGGCTGTCCCAAAGTCCAACACCAATATAGGACCGCCGTATTTTTCGTAAGCCGCCACAGCATCCACAATGCGGTCCGCCCCGATAGCCCTGGGGTCCTCAGTGACGATGCGAATACCTGTCTTCATGCCAGGTCCCACACTCATGGGGCGGGTTTTCGTATAGCGAACTAACGCTCCCATCAGGGCATGCATTACATCTGGCACCACACTGGCCACAATGGATCCCTCCAGCTTCGTGGCCTCTATCCCCCGGTTCAGCAGAATCTGGGTAATCAATACCCCATATTCATCGGAAGTCCTGGGCATCTTCGTCATGATCCGGAAGGTGGCCAAAAGCTCCTCCTTCTCGTACACCCCCAGGGCCATATTCGTATTGCCTACATCTATCACTAGTATCATATATCCTACCCCTTTACAGCTTTAGCACCGCGATCACTTCTTCCTCGTCCATTTCACCGGTTTCTCGGAATCCAAAAGAGTGATACAGCTCCCTGGCAACCTGGTTCTCCGGTTCATAGGACAGCCAGCAGTATTCCGCATCTCCACAGGGCTTCGTCCTGATAAAGTCCAGCGCAAGCTTCATTGCTGCTGGCCCATATCCTTTCTTCTGATATCGTGCATCTATCATGAACCGCCACAGATTGTAATTCCTCCTGGCAATTTCAGGGGGATTCTCCCAATAGGCATCCGTGTCATATCCCACCATCAAAAAGCCTACAGGCAAATCGTCATCATAAATGCCAAAGGGGAACGCATAGGCACCTCCGGTGATCGCCACGTAAGCCTCGATAATGCTTGTCTCATTGGATGCCACGAAGCTCTTTTGCTCCTCCCTGACACGAAGCTTTAGAAGCTCCCAGACATTTCTGCCATTCACCTTTTCTATTCTCACCATACTCATCACCTCTTTATCCAAAAATCCTACTATTTCCTAATGATATAAATATATCTCGCCATCTGCTTGGCAAAGGATTCATAAGCTTGATCCCCACATTCCGTCTGCATCATCAGCAAATCAAACCATTCGACCCGGTTCTCCTGTTCAAAATCCGCTTTATGTATTAAAGCCGCCTTTCTCTTTTTCCTAAGCAAATCATAGGTCTGTCTGGTTATGTCCGATACCGTATACCTGATCTGTCTTTCTCTCAGAGTCTTTGCCAATACGGTGGTGTGGGCGTGGGGAAGCAAGATTGGTTTAGAGAGGCTGCATCTCTGGTTTGACAAT
>CANRZC010000207.1 GCA_947644185.1 uncultured Acetatifactor sp. | reverse complement strand
AAGTGCCTGGTAGGGGGAATTGAAATTGATGGGCAGCTCAATGCGAAACATACTTGCAATACCACAAGCCATATCACAATATCCACTGAAATCATAGTAGAGTTGAAAGACATATAACAGAGATAATACAAATGTACTGGCAGCAGACAGCCCGTCAGGATTGCCAAATCCCCAGTCAGCGGCTTTGCCCAGGGTATCTGCCAACAGCACTTTCTTCGCCAATCCTACCGAAAATAAATACAGTCCCTTCGAAAACCATTCCTGGCTGAATCTCTTCCGCTCTGGATCCAAAAACTGCGGTATCATCTCCTCATGGGTCACAATAGGTCCTGCCACAAGCTGTGGAAAAAAGGTGACAAACAGTGCATAGTCCACCAAACCATAGCCTTTCGTCTCTCCCCTGTAAGAATCCACCAAATAAGAGAGCTGCTGAAATGTAAAAAAGCTAATGCCCAAGGGCATCAAGATTCTCTGCAGCACAAAAGAGGTCCCCAGTAACGCATTCACATTCTCCAACAGAAAGTTAAAATATTTGAAATAGAATATTGCGCCAAGATTCCCCATAATTCCCAGCAATAATATTCCCTTAGACCAGGAAGCGCCTTCTGTTTTTAGGAGTGCTCTGCTGATCCCATAATTGACCAAAACGCTGAGTAAAATAATTGCCAGATAACCCACATGAAAGTAAGCATAAAACCAAAGTGACATGGCAATCAATACCACCTTCGCCGCTTTTTCCCGGCGAAAGTGGTTCAATCCAAAATAAAGAAATAATGTCACAGGAAGAAAAAACAAAATAAATATATAGGAGTTAAAAAGCATTTCCGCGATCTTCCTTTATCTCATAACAACTTTTTTATAGTTCTTCTTGCCACGTCTGACTACAATTCCGTCTCCAGCAAACTGTTCCGGCCGATAAATGGTCTTGACATCGCTTACCTTTTCATTGTCCACAGTGACGCCACCCTGTTCTACCGCACGTCTCGCCTCAGAGCGGGAGGCATTTAACCCTGCCTTTACCAACACCCCCAGAATGTCAATGGTGCCATCTCTAAAGTCGCTCTCCTCCAGTTCACAGGTGGGCATCTCCACATCCCCATCTGTAAAACCGCCTGCAAACAGACTCCGTGCACTCTCCTGGGCTTTCTGGGCTTCCTCCTCACCGTGCACCAGCTTCGTCAGCTCAAAGGCCAGAATCTCCTTCGCCTGATTCAACTGGCTTCCCTCCCATTTGTCCATGTCGTCAATCTGTTCAATGGGTAAGAAGGTGAGCATCCGCAGGCACTTCAGTACATCCGCATCCGCCACATTCCTCCAATACTGGTAGAACTCAAAGGGGGAGGTCTTGTTGGGGTCAAGCCATACAGCACCCTTCTGGGTCTTGCCCATCTTCTTCCCTTCGGAATTTAACAGCAGCGTGATGGTCATGGCATACGCATCTTTGCCAAGCTTACGCCGGATCAGCTCTGTGCCGCCTAACATGTTGCTCCACTGGTCGTCGCCGCCGAACTGCATGTTGCAGCCATATTTCTCATACAGCTTTAGAAAATCAAAGCTCTGCATGATCATGTAATTGAACTCCAGGAAGCTTAAACCCTTCTCCATGCGCTGCTTGTAGCATTCTGCTGTCAGCATCCTGTTCACGGAGAAATGCACACCAATGTCCCGGATAAATTCAATATAGTTCAAATCTCTGAGCCAATCGGCATTATTCACCATCAATGCCTTTGAGCTCCCCTCCTCCAGGGAATCCCCGAACTCAATAAAGCGGCTCATTTGTTTCCGGAAGCATTCACAGTTGTGATCGATCATCTCTGTGGTCATCATGGTGCGCAGATCACTTCTGCCGGATGGATCCCCGATCATGCCTGTGCCCCCACCTATCAGTGCAATGGGTCTATTGCCTGCCATCTGCAGTCGTTTCATCAGACACAAGGCCATGAAATGTCCCACATGAAGGCTGTCCGCCGTGGGGTCAAAGCCAATGTAAAATGTGGCTTTCCCATGGTTGATCAATTCCTTAATCTCCTCTTCATCTGTAAGCTGGGCTAATAGCCCTCTTGCCTTCAATTCCTCAAATACTGTCATTGTCCTCTCTCCTTTTGCTTTGTAATCGATGGTGAAATACCTGTGTCTAGGCGGCAAGCATCCTGTGGAACTGCACATACAAAAAGCCCGTCCCTGTGAAAGGACGGGCCAAACGCTCGTGTTACCACCTTACTTCCCGCGGAACTTACATTCCCACGGCTCTGTGAGTATCAATCAATACTCTGGCAGATATCGGTGCCCTCCGGCAAAGCCTACTCTCTGTTTTCAGCCCTGCTGCTCCAGGATGTACTTTCCCTTTTGCCCTGCTTTGCGCCTCTCACCACCCGGCAGCTCTCTGTCAGCCTTCAGACAAAGGTACTTTTTCCCATCAACGCGTTCCATGTTATTCTAAAACACATTGTACCTTTCCCATTTGTATTTGTCAAGGAAAAGTTGGTGTCAATCTGAGCCATATTTCCACATCCAGCGGCTGCCTGGTAAATGTCAGCATATTGCATTGATAGACACAGATTCCCACGCTGAATAGCACTGCCACCACTGTGAGTGTATTTGCCGCAAATTTATTTTCATATTGCTGAAAGCGCTCCAGGCTCTCCGCTGCTGGTATACAAAATGCCGCTATTGCCATCCCCCAGAATACAGCCGGTGTTCCAATCAGGGAGATCAGCTTAGTTGCCCAGCCTCCCAGTCTCTGCAGAATATCCCATGGAAAACAGGCGAGGGAAAGCACCGTGAAAAAAAGCCCTATATACACAAAACAGCGGTTGCCCTTATCCGCCCCTAGGTCCCTGTATATTACCTTGAGCCAAAGGGCCAGCAGGAGGCAGAGCATCATGCCCAGTCCCATCCCGGGCTTCCCATCCCGAAACGTATAGCTGGTAAAAAGCTGCCCTACATGATAGCCTTTTTCCATTATCTTCTGCAGCGGTATCTCCCACTCAGCAAATTCCTCTGTGAAAAGATAGCGCCCCAGCCGCAGCAGTCCTGGGAAAAACAGCAGCGAGCCTGCCACCACTGCCGTACATGGTTCGATTTTTCGCAGAATAATTTCTGCTAAAATGGTGATGCTGGCAGCCGTGAGAAAAAAGATTAGATCTGCATACCCCATTCCCGCCAGCGCCAACGCAGCTATGATAAAATCCCGAAAGCTTCCACCAGAAGAAAACACACCGTACACTGCCCACACATACAGTGGAAAAAGCATCCACGCGGCTGCCTGTGAAAGATTTGCCGCATCATAGCAGACATAAATCCTGTAGGGATTGGTCATATATAACATAACGCCCATACAGGCGAACAGTCCCATTCCTTTCTGCCGGGAAATACGCAGAAAGCAGAGCGCTGTGGCCAGAAATGTGCCGATCTGAATCAAAAGCATATAAGCCCTGTATGCGAAAACTATATTCCCGCTGAACAGATACAAAAAGCCAGGGAAGAGAAACCACAGATTCGAATTCATGGCATTTACTGTAATTCCTGCCGCTTTTTGTGCCTCCATACTGGAAAATAGGCATAGGCTTCCCTCCCGCAAGCCCTCCGCAATTTCTTTCACCCGGACAATCCATTCTGCAACCATTCCTCCATCCATGATATAGCTACAGGCCAGAGGAAACAATGTCACTATTGTAGTCAATATACACAAGATAAAGTATAGATTCCCCCTGTTATCATGCTCTCTTTCTTTCATACCACACCTTCCTTTTTTGCAAGGCTTTTCCAATTAGAATCACTAGTATCGTTATAAGCGAAACTGCTTCCGCTATATGAAACACTGTAAATCCCTGGTAGAATACATGCACCTCTCCCTGATATCCACCGGGCACCTGTATCCGCAAATCGTTGTGGACCCCTCTCTCCTGCGCAATCACCGGCGGTGTACCCCCGCCCATTTCTTCTATTGCATACCCTTTATAACCCATAAGCGGAAGTTCCAGATACCGGACCTCTGCTGAGGTGTTTTCCAGAAAAATGGCAACCGATGTGCCCTTTTTCTCATAGTCTCTCCACACAAGTCCCTCTTGGGCTACAGGATCATGATACTTAAATTCTGCTTTGTCTGTGCCATTCAACAGCCATTCCCCATTTGCAATCCCCGCAGTCCCCATATTTTCCACATTGTACAGGAAAATTGGCCACGCCTCAAAAGCACAGTCATTGACATGGTATACAGCGCTCAGCAAAATAAGCATTGTGGCAATACTTACTAGCATTTTCGTGTGCAGGCTCTCTTCCTTTTGCAGATCTCTCAGGAAGAAGGCGGAAAACATTGCCGCAAATGCGGATGCCAAGGCCATCCAGCGAAAAGGAAATTGCAAACCCCCCACAAAAAATCCTATCACCGGAAGCTTCATAAGCATATTCCAGGGAACATACTTTGTGCTTAATATCAATGTCACTCCAGTCAGAATAGCAAATATCTGACTGACTTTTTCTGCTTTTCGCCCTCGGATTTTCCATAATAAGAATGCCAGCAGGAAGAAAAGCGCACCGGCACCCAATTGTATCGGTTCACAGTTCCACATCCCGGTCTGTGTGCCTCCCTTATTGGGCAATAGCTGAAGCGCGCCAGCCAACACCGTTCCATTTACCATTTCCTGCTGTATCCAGGTCTGAAATTGGTATTTGTCTGCCTGCATCATAGATAAGAGGGGCAGCCAAAAAAAGAGATTTAGCAACAATACAATTCCAACCGTTTCCAGCAACTGCAAAAAAGTCTTTTTGCGGAATGTCTTTCTCCAGAATACAATACATACCATTCTCGTTTCTAAAATCGCATTCCCCCTGATATTTCTCTGCCGTCCGGAT
>CANRZC010000206.1 GCA_947644185.1 uncultured Acetatifactor sp. | reverse complement strand
GATTGATAGTTCAGTATCACTCAATTCAGTATTATTCTTATCAGTCTTATTAGGGTCGTATATTCCGCAGTCTTGGCTTCGGCTTTCCAGAAGTGCAGACTTCGGTTTTTCAGAAGTCTGGGCCGCCAACCCCTCTGGAGCTGGGGCAGGCTCACACTCTTCCGGATCTGGCGGCAGGGTGAAGTTCTTGACGCAGATTCGAGCCGGCCCTGCCCCTGCTTGCGGCGCTCGATCAGGCCGATGCCGCCGGAGACATCCAGCTCCTTGAACAGCCGGACAGCCTTATCCTTGCCGCAGCCCAGCATCGCCAGCGCGTCATCCAGCGTGAAGTAGATATATACCCGGCCCTCGCTGTCCAGCCAGCCACTTCGGACGAACAGGCCCATGCGATCCAGCATCAGGCCGGACAGCACCTTGGCCTCCATAGACACGCCTTTATAGCGTCGGTCTGTCAGTAAGACCTTGGGGATGCGGTAGAAGCTGTAATGCTCCGCCTCGCTGCCAAAGAAATACGCTAATTCCAGCGACATGGTTGCTCCCTCCTTTTTGCCCCGAAGCGAAAAAAACCCCCCCTGACGAGTAAATAATCATTCGTCAGGGGGCTGTATTATCGGGCTTTGTAGTAGTGCGCTTATCTCTTATTCACTGTCCGCATCACCATGATACTGATTACATCGCTGTCACATCGGGTGATATTTACTGTGGTCCCTTGTCCAAACACGCCTGCTGGATCTATAGATTCCCTGTAATCCTTTACATTTTCCTGCATCTCATCCAATAGGGCAACATTCTGTGACTTATATTCCCCATTGATGGAAGCCAACGCTGTCTCTAATCCTTCATATCCTGTTCCAGTCACTGTAAACATGGGATATTCTGAAAAAGCGATTTCTGCTCCAGCATCATCTGTGCGCGCCTCCCGCAATATCTCATAGGAAATGGCTGGGGCTGAGGTGGTAGCATCTGACGCTCCTTCCTCTAATCCAGAAACTCCAGATACTGTGGTGGAAGCATCCTCCTCTGTACCAGAGCTGGCCTCCTCCCTTGACACGTCTGTCCCTGTGTCAGGTTCACTGTCAATGGGCACAAACTCCAACTCTGGAATAGAATTGTCATCCGCTCCTCCATCCTTGCCACAGCCAGCAAGCCCAATGCAGAACGCCAAGGCAATCCCTGCCATTGCCGTCAGCTTTCTCTTTCTCTTCATTTCACAATCATCTCCAGTCCTAACATTTTCAACTTTATTTCTGATAAATCCCGCAGTCCAGATGTCGGTACGCCAATTCTGTGGCCACCCTACCCTTTGGCGTGCGGTTCAAGAATCCATTCTTGATCAGATAAGGTTCATAGACATCCTCTATGGTTCCTGCATCCTCCCCTATGGCAGCGGCAAGGGTATCCAACCCTACAGGCCCTCCGTCAAACTTTTCTATCATAGTAAAAAGTAGATTCCGATCAATGTGATCCAAACCCAGCTTATCCACATCCATCAAATCAAGAGCAGCCCTGGCCACAGCATCTGTAATTATGCCATCATACTTCACCTGGGCAAAGTCCCTTACCCTTTTCAGAATGCGATTCGCCAACCGCGGTGTTCCACGACTTCTTCGCGCCATCTCCAGTGCGCCCTCCGGCTCGATTTCTACCGCCAATACCTTTGCCGAATGCAGAATTATGATCTGCAGCTCTTCCACTGTATAAAATTCCATATGATGAATCATGCCAAAGCGATCTCGCAGCGGTGCCGTCAAAAGGCCTGCTCTGGTGGTGGCTCCTACCAGTGTAAATTTCGGTAAATCCAGCCTCACCGAGCGAGCTGTAGATCCCTTACCTATCATAATGTCAATACAATAGTCTTCCATGGCTGGATACAGCACCTCTTCCACCTGGCGATTTAAGCGGTGTATCTCATCCACAAAAAGCAGATCTCCCTCCTCCAGATTGTTCAGGATTGCCGCCATTTCTCCAGGCTTTTCGATGGCAGGGCCACTGGTCACTTTCAGATGAACCCCCATCTCATTGGCAATAATACCAGCCAATGTGGTCTTCCCCAGCCCAGGTGGTCCATAGAATAATACATGATCCAGGGCGTCTCCCCGCTGCTTTGCAGCTTCGATATAAATCTTCAGGCTTTCCTTCACCTTTGATTGACCGATATAGTCATCCAGCTTTTTGGGGCGAAGTGAGCCCTCTATCTCCACATCTTCTTCTGTAATATTCGTCTCAATCATTCGCTTTGCCATAATCCATTCCTTTACCTGTTTTACTCGGGCCAGCGATCCCGTATACACCTGATTTCTTCCAGGATATGCCCGATATTGCCCTCTCCGGCATAGCGCTTTGTGTCAAAGTAATTCTCATTTAATGGAGCCCAGTACAGCTCATTCTCATCTCCAGTCACCTCTACAGACCTGCACAGCTTTCCTGCATATACTTCAATCATGCAGTCCGACAGGTGGTACACCATATCCATCAAATGAACCAGCTTGATATCCTTCTTCGTGATAGAAGTTTCCTCCCAAAGTTCCCTGTAAGCAGCTGTCAGCCCATCCTCTCCACTCTCAATCTTGCCACCCACCAAATTAGATAGTCCCTTATAAGGATCTTTTCTTCGCCTGCATAAAAGCCATTTCTTATCTGTCTCATGAAAAACCGCTATCACATTATACTTCTTCATTTAGAATGCCCCTTCTGTCTTCCATCATTCAGAACATCTTCCTCAGGGCTGCCTTCAGCACTGCCCCAGAATCCATCTCCTCTATCCCCTCAATGGCATTTACAGCCTTCATAGCCTCTGTCTGCCCATATCCCAGGGACACCAGCGCCTCCACTGCTTCCCTCTTTTGGGGCGTATCCGCCTGTCCCATGGTTTCCGTTGCCCGAATTTCCCGGCTGATCATGGTCTCATCCATCTGAACCTTGCCCTTTAGCTCTAAAATCAGCCGCTCTGCTGTCTTGGCTCCAATTCCTGGCGCCTTCGTGATCGCCTTCACATCTCCTGACAAAATGGCATAGCGCAGCGAATCTGCATCCAAAACCGATAGGATCGCTAATCCCCCCTTTGGTCCTATTCCATTTACTGTAATACATTTCTTGAAGATTTCCAAATCATTTTTTGACAGGAAGCCAAATAGCTGCACTGCGTCTTCCCTCACGCTGGTATAAGTGTACAGCTTCACAGACTCTCCCATACTTGGAAGTCTAGCTGCTGTGTCTGCGGAAATTCGGACATTATATCCAATCCCTCCCACCTCTACTACAACATTATCTTCCGAGATATCTCCTACAATTCCTTTCAAATATGCTATCATGGGCTACTTCCTCCCCGCGACTTTGCCCCGGGACTCTCCTCAGATTGCCCCGGGACATCAAGCTTTCCATCACGCCCCTCTAGTGGCATACGCAAGCCAAGGGCCTTCTTCCAGACCTGCACCACCTAGTCCTGTGCAAATACAGCATTCTTTCGGAGCATCCTTCGATACACCACAATAAAGCACACAAGGTGGACTGCAAAAGTCAAAAACCAGCTAATAGGATAAGAATAATACAGGCATTCCAGTGTGTGATAACGCTGGAAAATCGTATAGATCCACACCACACGGAACAAACAGGCTCCCGTCAGGGACACCAGCATAGGCATAATGGCATATCCCATGCCACGCAGCGCTCCCACGGCCACATCCATCATACCACACAGGAAATAGGGCACGCAAATGATACGCATACGTAAAATTCCATAAGATATTACCTCCGGATCCACTGAGTACAGCTTAAGCAGCGTCCCACCAAACAGATACGCTGCGTTGCCCATAACCGCCCCCACAAACACTACCAACAATTCACAGATCAGCAGAACTCTGCCGATCCTTCTATATTTCTTTGCGCCAAAGTTCTGGCCGCAGAAGCTGATGGCAGCCTGGTAAAATGCATTCATAGCTGTATAGACAAATCCCTCAATGTTGCTACCTGCAGTGTTGCCTGCCATAGCCACAGATCCAAAGCCGTTCACAGAAGATTGAATCAGCACATTGGAGATGGAAAATAGCGCTCCCTGCATACCAGCTGGAACACCGATTTGAATCATTCTGAATAGCTTATCTGGCACAATTTTCATTCCCCGCAGCACCAGTCGATAGACACTGTCTGTCTGAATCAGACATCGCACCACTAGCCCAGCGGAAATAGCCTGAGACACCACTGTAGCCGTGGCCACACCAGCCACCCCCATGTGAAACAGGATTACAAAGATCAGATTTAGTATCACGTTTACCACACCGGCTACTAACAAATAGTATAATGGCCGCTTCGTGTCTCCCACTGCACGCAACACCGCACTGCCGAAATTATAAACCATCATAAACGGCATACCGGCAAAATAAATCCGCATATAAAGCACGGAATGGGATATGACGTTCTCTGGCGTTCCCATAAGCCCCAGGGCAGGCTTTGCAAGGAAAAATCCCACAAAAATCAGAATAATTCCACCCACCAAAGCTGTGGCTATGGCCGTTTGCACCATCTCTTTCAGCTCTTTTTTCTGATTGGCCCCATAAAACCTGGCCACCAGAACATTTGCTCCCACAGACAGGCCGATGAAGATATTCACCAGCAAATTCGTCAATGCCCCTGTAGAGCCTACCGCAGCTAGCGCTTCATTTCCCGCAAAACGCCCTACCACTACAATGTCTGCTGCATTGAAAAGCAGTTGTAAAATTCCAGACAGCATCAATGGTATATAAAATATCAGGATTTTACCCAAAAGCGGGCCATTGCACATGTCAATCTCATATTTCTTGGAGGAGCCCTTTTTCTCAGAACGCTTTTCTTCTATCGTCATTAGCCTATTCTCCATACCTGCTAACAATTTCTCCACTCTA
>CANRZC010000205.1 GCA_947644185.1 uncultured Acetatifactor sp. | reverse complement strand
CCGGATATCGCCGCACAATTTGGCAGCGACGCCGGAAAAGACCTCTCGGAAATTTGCAGCCCGTGAGCCCCATTTGTTTCGACTTCTATTCCAGTCAGGACTCGGAGGGGAGAGTAGCCTGCCAGCGATGATAGACGCTAAAGAGCTAAAGCCTATCCTCTCAGCAATGAAAGAGGCTATGGGAATGGAAATGGCACAGACAAAGGAGATCTTTTTGACGCTGGCTCTGGTGGTTCACGGATATGCCAGTATGATTGTGAACAGTTCACTGGAGTATGAGGAAGGGACCATAATCTCTCATCTGGAGCAGGTTTACCTGGGGGCAGTCTTAGCAGTACAGGAAGGCGGGGCAGCCAAAGCAGATGGGCTGCTGCAAAGAGGACAGAGGCACTTTGCTTCCGAGAAGGAGGGCTGCTATGAAGAAACTATATGACAAGGATGAACTACTTTTCGCCATACTGTGGATTGTGATCTATTGTGTGGTGAGTGTCCCTATAAGGGGCTCTTTTGGAGACGAGAGTATCTTCATGCTCTTGGGGCTTGCAATCATCGGAGCCGGAACCTTTTTGTTTGTGAAGAAATATCATCTGGAGGAGACCTACGGGTTGGTGAAATGGAAGGGAAAAGCGGGCGCTTACTGGTACTTTATTCCAATGGCAGTTTTGGCCACAGGGAATCTCTGGGGTGGCGTGCAAATGGCCTATAGCGGTATGGCGCAATTGTCAGCGGTGGTTTCCATGCTGTTGGTGGGATGCATCGAGGAGATGATATTCAGAGGATTTCTGTTTCGGGCTCTTCTAAAGAAGAATTCTACACCTGTGGCGGTAACCATATCTGCAGTGACCTTTGGCATAGGACATATTGTCAATCTGCTGGCAGGGCAGGGGGACATGGAGACTTTGATCCAGGTGATTTTTGCCATTGCCTGGGGATTTATCTTCACATTTGTATTCTATAAGTCAGGAAGCCTCTGGGTGTGCATTGCGGTGCATGGGCTGGTGAATGCCTTTGCGAAATTTGGAGCACATGAGAACAATTCTGGTTACATCTACATAATAGCCACGATTCTTATAGCAATTGTGTACTGTGTGTATCTGAGCCGCAGACCGTCAGCGCTAAAGGAGGATGGAACAGCCTTTTTGTAAGAAATCTGTAAGAAACACACCACACATTTTGTAAAAAATGAAGGTTATCCTAAAAGCAGCTCAAAGATACAGCTGCAGGAGAAGCCTGCGGAAAGGCATGGTAGATGAAATGGGCCAGTGCGTGTTGGTAGTAGATGATGACAGAGAGATCGTAAAAGCCCTAGATATCCTGTTAAGGAAGGAGGGCTATGAGGTGAAAAAGGCCTATGATGGCCTGGAGGCGTTAGATATTCTCTCCAGGGAGTCTGTGAGTCTGGTGCTGCTGGATGTGATGATGCCAAAGCTGGACGGCCTGTCTGCTGTGATGCGCATTCGGGAAAAACAGAACATTCCCATTATAGTTCTCAGTGCGAAAAGCGAGGAGACCGACAAGGTGTTAGGATTGTCCATGGGAGCTGACGATTATGTGGCGAAGCCCTACAATCCCCAGGAGCTGGCAGCCCGGGTGAAAAGCCACTTGCGCCGTTACACCAGTTTGGGGGACATCCACGCAGGCGCAAAGGCAAGTGAGATCAAAAACGGTCGCCTGCTGTACAATACGCAGGAGCGTATCCTGTACGCAGACGGGGAGCCTGTGAGGCTTACAGCCACAGAGACCAAAATCATCGACCTGTTCATGCGCAATCCCGGCCGGGTATTTCCGGCAGAGGAAATCTACCGCAGAGTCTGGGAGGAAGACGCCTTTGCCTCGGAAAATACGGTTATGGTGCATATCCGCCGCATCCGCGAGAAGCTGGAGCTGAATCCGAAAGAGCCAGAATATATAAAGGTGGTGTGGGGCATTGGATACAAAATGGAAAAACAGGAAAAAAGGAATTAGCTTTCTCATTTTTGTTCTGGGAGTCAGCTTGACTTTGGGAAGTCTGGTGAATCTTCTTAAGGCGAAGCCCTCCAGGGTGAGAATATGGCAGGTGAATAAGCTTTTAGAGGAGGATTACCAGGAAAGCGCGCGTTTTCGGGCATATATCACAGATCGCTTGGAGAATCTCCTGATCATGGCCACAGGCGGAGAGGGACTGTGGGGGATCTGGGGATACAACGATGGTACTTATTATGGAGACGATTTTGATGGCAGCTACTATAGGGGAGAATATTTAGACGACGGTAGACCTGGCTTAAGCTTCCTGGAGGAGGTAGAATTTTCTACGAAGACAGGTGATTCTTCCCTTTCTGTACAGGAGCTGACCGGTTATGTGGAGAACCTGGAAGCCATGCAGGAGGGCTATCTGGAACTGCTGAACGCCATGAATGAGCTGGAGGACACGGACAGAGAAAATTGGAGAGCCTTCCAGTCTGAACTGGAGACATATCAGGAGGAAATGCAAAATCAGTTAGCATATATAAAAGCCTACCTGCCTGACAGCCCGGAACAACAGATAAAGCCCCTTACAGAGGAACAGAAGCAGAAGATCGCCCAGAAGTACCATGACAGTATCAAGGGGGACAAGAACCTTCTCTATACTGTCCTCTACGACGGCAAGGTGCTGTACAGCAATGGGGAGCTTCTCGGAGACACGGCGCCAGAGGGCGGTGACAGCCTGTCTACAGCCTATGGTCATGTCACCCTGCCGGAGGGCTACAACTTCCTTCTGTACTTTGACGGTGAAAAAGCCCGTATCCTCAAGGATGGTGCAGAGATGGATATCTATGGAGACGGCTATTATCGGGATGACAATGACTGGTACCTGCCTGGCTACACCAACTTCCAGGTAGATGACACAGTAAAAAAGGCTGCCGTCTGTATAGCCGTGGCAAAGGATCCTGTACTCTACACAGAGGGCTCCTATCAAAAGGGTAATGCAATGCAATATGACAACAGTCTCTACTGGATGAACCAGAACCTTCAGGGCAGGAGAGAAGGGATCCTTCGCAGCTTTATGGGACTGGCAGCAGGTATCCTCCTACTGTTTGTAGCCTTCCTTTGCCGAAAAGGCTGTAGGGAGACGAGAGAGGGGATTGCCCGCTTCCAGGCCAAAATTTGGCTGGAATGCAAAATCCTGCTGCTTTTGCTTCTGTTTTATGGACTGTACATGAGTGCCATTGTCTTTGTTACCAATGGCTCCGGGTGGGAACTGTGGGAGGAGGCATTCTATGCATATGACTACAACTATAGCATGGATGCAGCCCTTTGGTTTGGCCGGGAATTGGGGGCTGCCATTCCCTCTGTGTTCTGGATTGTGGTGTTTTGGGGATTGTGGCTTCTGTGGAACGATCTGGGACACAATAAGAAAATATGGCGCTGCAGTCTGACTGCAAGGCTGTATCGTATTTTCTCTGGAAAGAAAATCTCGCAGCCGCTGTCCCGAAGGATGTTTTGTCGGAGCAGGAATGTGTTCCTTATCAGCCTTGTCTACGGGGTCCTTATGCTGGAGGGATGTGTGCTTGTCAATATGTTCTGGCAGGAATGGAACGTCAGGGCAGCCATACTACTTATATCCGCTCTGGAAACCATACTGTTTTTGGCAATGCAATCTTATGTGGGGACGAAGAATGTGAAGGTCGCCCGGGATGTGGAGGCATTGTCCCATCGGATTGCGCAGATTAGAAATGGGGATTACAGTGCAGGAGCTGAAATTGGGGACCATCCAGAGACCGACTCCGAGGATGGGGAAGAAAGAGAACAGAAGGAACTGGATATCACAGGATGTAAAGGGCAAGCATTGGAGGAGGACCGAAATATTAGAATCGGCATAGCTCCATCTCACAGCGATCTAGAGGCTGTGATGGCACAGCTGGAGGATATTCGCCATGGTATGGCTAAAGCTGTGGAGGAACAGATGAAGAGCGAGCGCATGAAGGTAGAGCTGATAGCCAATGTATCCCACGATATCAAGACGCCGCTGACTTCCATTATCAGCTATGTGGAAATCCTCAAACAGGAGGAGGGATTGCCAGATTATGTGAAGGACTATATCAAAATCCTGGATGAAAAATCCCAGCGGCTAAAAAACATGGTGCAGGATGTATTTGCGGTGAGCAAAGCGGCTTCGGGGGAATTGCCCATGGAGATGGAGGAGCTGGATTTCGGAAAACTGTTGCGCCAGACTCTGGCAGATATGGAGGAAGAGATTGAGAACAGCCACATTACCTTCCGCACAGAAATTCCAGAGACACCCGTATTGATTTTGGCTGACGGCCAGCGCCTCTACCGGGTCTTCCAGAATCTCTTCCAGAATGCCTGCAAATACTCTCTCCAGGGCTCCAGAGTATATGTGGCCCTGAAGGCTGATGGCCAACTGGCCATAGCCAGCGTGAAAAATATATCCAGTCAGGAATTGGAAAAAGGCAGAGATTTCACCGGACGTTTCACCAGAGGCGACCAGAGTCGCACTGACGGCGGCAGTGGACTGGGACTGTCCATAGCAAAGAGCTTTACAGAGGCCTGCGGTGGAGAATTTGCCTGGGAGACGAATGCGGACTTGTTTATCGTAAAGGTAACCTTTAAAACCTTGCCCAACAAAGCTTCCGCAGAATAAATTTGTATGTGTGTGGGAAAATGGCGGATGGGACTGGGGCCTAGTCCGCCATTTCCCTGGAGAAAGCCGCTGGAAACTTACCGAAATATCAAAAATATCAAAAAAATTAAAAAATTTGAAAAAAGTGCTTGCATTTTATGGGAAACTGTAGTAATATAATCGAGTACCGAGGCGATGACAGAGTGCAGCGCTCAGGACAAGAAACTGGCTGATTGGTCAAGCGGTTAAGACGCCGCCCTCTCACGGCGGAAACAGGGGT
>CANRZC010000204.1 GCA_947644185.1 uncultured Acetatifactor sp. | reverse complement strand
AATGGTAAAAACTCCTAAGGTGTTTTTAATGGATGAGCCATTATCAAATCTAGATAGGTCAGGTTCTGGAGATGGGTCAGGGGCTCTAAAGAGTCTGTGGCATAGGAAAAGTCATTGATGACAAGCTCTGTTACCTGGTTCAGGGAGCCAATGGCTGCCACAGCTTCCGGATCCCCGTCACAGTCCTCCAGGGAAAGATACTTCACATTGACAGCACCCTTTATGGGAGAGATATCCCGCACACCCTTTAGGTGCAGTCCTGTCAGGGAGGTAAGGTTTTCAAAGGAGGGCATGATCCCATTGTAATTACTGCTCATCTCCAGGGCAAGCTCATTTAACTGGGTCAGATCACCGATGACGGAATAATCTGTCATAGCGAAGGAACCCTCCAGATACAAGTACAGATACTGCAGCTGGGGGCAGCTTGCCAGAGCATCTACCGAGGATACCTGGGAGCTCTCAATGTTTAGGCTGATCAGGGCAGGCATGCTTTTTACGAAATCAATGGTTTTCAGCTGATCAGATGCGATGCTCAGCTCCTCTAAACCGGTGAGAGACATAAGCGGGGAGAAATCCGTCAGCCTGTCGCAGTTTGAGAGGGACAGACCCACCAGATCAGGGAACTGCTCCAAAGCGGAAATGTCTGTCAGCCCAGCGTAATCCACAGTTAAATACTGGAGGTTGGGGAAGGCATCTATGCCCACTAGGCTGGAGGCCAGGAAGGTATCCTCCACCCCTAACTCTGTGATATTCTCTGGATAGGGGATGATATCCGCCAGCTCCTCCAGATTGTTCTCCGAATACAGGACGGACAAAAATTCCAGCCCTTTTAAGTCACCCTTGTCCAGGGAGTCATCCAGGGAGATATATTCCAGTCCAGTAAAGCAGGACAGATCGGACAGATCTAAGCCTGCGTCTGTCTCATAGGTGGCTGTCAGTGTCTCTCCATAATTTAGCTGATAGGCAAGGCTTCTCTCCTCTCTGTTTAGCTGGAAGGCGGTGAGACTGGCGAACTCTTCCTCAGTAATAGTATTACAGGGCTTATCCCAGATGTACTCGGCCACTGACCAGAAGAAGTCGGACTGGGGCAGTGCCTGGTAGGAACTCACATCTCCCCTGGTGGGGGCATCTGACTCCTCAAAGTCCTGGATCTGGGAGGCGCTTTCTGTGTCAGAGGAGGTGCTGGCTACTTTTTGCTCTGACTCTCTGTCAGACGGAAAAGATGGGAAAGTACCGGATTTTAACAGCACAATGACCGCGAACAGTCCCAGGCAGACAACACCTGCTATTATGGATACCACAATGGCCACAGTGGGATTGTGCTCCGCAGGTCGTGTTGGCGACGAGGAACCGGAGGCGCCAGACTGCCATGAGGAGCTGGAACGCCCCATGGAGCCAGTCTGTGTCCCAGTGCTTTTTTGACCAGCAGTATTGTACTGGCTACCTGTGCTGCCGGCTGAAGCAGAGCTGCTGCTCTGATCTTGCGTGTTCCTGACATAATAGCCGCATTCTTTACAGGTCATCCTTCCGTCGATCATTTTTAGTTTTGTGCCACACATAGGGCACTTTGTCATTTCGTTTGCCATAATAGGAATCCTCATTTCTATGTTGTATTGAATTCTATTGCTACTGCATGCAATGCCAATCACAGGCTTTTTCCAATATAGCGCAGAAGCGCTCTAATCCGTCTCTGTCCTCACCGGTAAAGCGTTGATACACAGGACTGTCAATGTCTAGCACAGCCGTCAGCCTTCCCCCGTGGTGGATAGGAATGACAATCTCTGCATTGGAGGCAGCGTCGCAGGCGATGTGGCCAGGGAAAGCATGGACATCTGGGACTACAATTGTAGTATCTCTTGCAGCCGCAGTCCCGCACACGCCTTTTCCAAAATCAATGCGGACGCAGGCAGGCTTTCCCTGAAAGGGACCTAAGACCAACTGCTCCTCCCGCACCAGATAGAAGCCTGCCCAGTTGATCTGGTCTAAACTCATGTACAGCAGGGCTGCGGCATTGGCCAGATTGGCAATGGTGTCCCGCTCTGACTCTTGTATGGAGGTAAGCTGTGCAAGGAGTAAGGAATAATCAGTGGTTTGCTGTGTCATCTTCTTGTTCTCCTACGGTGATCTTCATCTGCATTTTCTCTGGCATCAGGCCATCATCCACTGCAAAGATAATGTGGTGCTCCCCCTGCTGGGCCTGGGTAGGTGTCCAGGAAAATTCCATGGCAGCAGCATCAAACCTTGCCCCTATTGGCGGATTTTCACAGACGATTTTTAAGGGCGATACCACACCCTTTACGCTGTAGTTGGGACGAAGGAGCTGTCCGTTGTAAATTCTTCCGTTGGAAGAAATGTCTGAGATATCGCTGGCCGGGTTGCGAACAGTCAGTGTCACCTGACAGTGGGCTCCCACAGAGAGCCGGATAGGGGCCACTGGCTGGATATAAGGGCGATATACAGTCAGCGGCAGCGGATAGTTGTCAGTTTCCACAGGAAAATGGTAGCCGGTTTCCTGACAGGGCGCTGTGGGGTAGGCGTACAGGCTATCCTGAGGCGTGCCGGGGGCAGGGGCATGGATTTCCACCTCTTTGACGCATTGGGATTTCAGGTGAACCGCTGTGGGCTGACAGCCTTTTGCCCCATGGGACAACACCAGAGGCCTATGAATCTCAAGACCTGTCACCTTGGTGGTAAAATAGGGCTGCTCTGGCACATTTTCCGCATTGGTGCGGCGCCTATAATGGTGTGTGATATTGGCGATGGGGGCTACATCCTTCTCACACCAGGCCTCCAGGCCATCCAGGCACACATCCTTTACGTCATCAAAGACACAGACATGTCTTTTGTCTGGTACCTTACAGGAAAAGCGGATGTTGCGCAGGGTCAGGCCATCCACATGCTTTGCAAAAAGTCCATAGGCAGGCAGTATCCCCCAGTTGCTGGGTTCTGGGTAAGCGTCCGGCAGCTCCGGCACATTGTAGGGATCATCCCGCCAGCATCCATTCTGGGCATCCCAGTCCGCCCGAGGCAAAAGGCCCTCCCCTTTCGAAAAGAAGGTGTTTACCAGCCAGGGAAGATTTTGGACCCGCTCTTTGGTGTGGAATTGGGAGAATTTCCACTCTGTGTTTAGCTGCCTCTGCTCCACGGCATGCTCCATGGTCAGACCGCCTCTGTATTCCACTGAGATATTTTCCAAAACGATATTTTTCATATGGGAATCCGTCAGCCCCATCAGCAGAATGGGGTAGCGGGGATCCGCATTGGTCACAGTAATATTCCGAATCAATACATTGGATACAGTGGCCATGGTGGCGGAGCCTATGGCGTTTGCATACAGGGGCAAATCCACCTCCTTCAACTCTCTGGACAGGTCTGCCACATAGGCGCCATGAGCTTCCGGGTATTGGGCTCCATTGTTCTGGCGGGAGCTTCCCTGACTGGAGGTGTTTTTCTGGGCGTAGCTTTCGGACTGCCAAGTCTTCAGATAGAAATGCCCATCTATATTTTCGTAATTGGCCGGATTGCACTGCACTGGATTGTCTGGATCCACAATTTCGAAGGAGGAATGCCCATCCACAGTTACGGTTTTGGTACGGTTGTAATGAGGGGCATAGCGTCTGGCAGGATAGCAGTGGTAGGCTCTTTCGTTGGGCAGCACCCAATTCCTGTCGTCCAGGCGCACGTTGGTATCCAGAGCAGGGTAGGAAGAGGAGGAGACATTTCCTGTCACAGGGAATCTGGCTCTATCCCCAGCCCGCAGGAAAATAGGCGAGCTGGACACATTGTCCAGGACACAATCCTCAAAGATTACATTGGTCAGAGAGGAGCAGTCCACGGACTCCATGCAGAAGCCTCTGGAGCGATCAAAGGTTACTCGCCTAATGGTCACCAAATGGTAACCGCAGGTGGCCTCTGTGCCAAATTTCACCCGCCCTGTGGGACCACAGCGATCCATGGCTATCAGCTTATCTCTGGTATACTCTCCCGCATAGACACTGCCTGCGTCATAGCCACATACGGTACAATCCTCTATGAGCACATTTGTCAGAGGCCTGAAGACACCAGCTCCGAAAGAGGCTTTCAGACACAGACCGTCATCTGTCAAGGAGTTGCAGATAGTGTGCTGCACGGTCACATCCTGACAACAGTCTATGTCCAAGGCATCCCGGATAGTGTCCACCAGGATATGATTCACATAAAGATTGTCGCATCCTTCGGCGATAATCGCAAAATGTCCCCCCATGGTGACAGCGAAATCCTCCAGGACCACATTTTCGCAGCGGACTAAAGCAATGCCCTTATTGCCGAACCACTCGTCCTGATGCCCCTTTGCCTCTCTGGAGACAGGCTCTGCAGGGTCGCCTCCCTGAAGCACATATTCCAAAATACCACTTTCTTTGTCAAAGCGCCCGCCGGTGATCAACCCTTTGCCATAGATCATGATGTTCTCCAGATCGGATCCGTAGATCAGACTGTTGGAAAAATAGGAGTGACCATGATCCTGCAGCCCCACATAGAGATTTACCTCAGGCTCTTTATAATTGCCGCCTTCTCCAGCCTGCTTCTCATAGGAATGGATAATGTCTGTCCTGGCAGCGGACAGCACAGCTCCCTCTGAGAGATAGAGATTTACATTGCTTTTGAGAAGAATGGTATAAATGTGGAAGGTTCCCTTGGGAATTACGACGGTGCCGCCCTCCCTTGCTGCTGCTTGAATGGCATTGTTGATGGCCGTTGTATTCAGAGCTGGCGGGGCATCTTCTTTTGCGCCAAAGTCGGTGATGAGAAAAGATTTGTGTTTTATCAAGTTACGGGGACGAACGGAGGCTCCCGTAGCCTCTGGTATGGTGTAGGATGACATTTCTCTACTGCTCCTTTAATAAGTGAACCCCATGGATAGTTTCCTATTTTTCATTATACTATATTT
>CANRZC010000203.1 GCA_947644185.1 uncultured Acetatifactor sp. | reverse complement strand
AGCAATGAGGAAAATATCCATGTTTACTTTACATGGATATTAAAGCCAATTTTTTAATTGGCTTACGAATGCCGCGAGGGTCAAATACCCCGTTGCTTGCAGCGGGGTATTTGATTTGTCATGAAAAAAGCCATGCAATCAGATATTCTGCCAACTCTGATTGCATGGCCACAGGAATTTTCTTGCTCTTTCGATTACTCTTTCAATTCATCAATGTCTGTCAGATTGACCCCCATGGAGGTCAATATTGCTTTTAAAGACAGATAGTCTTTTTTCAGGCCCTCATATGTCTTCATAGCATTTTCTTCTTTCGCATTCTTCATATGTGCCTGTACTTTCTGAAATTCATTGACTGTATCTCTGATAATTTCTGCTCCGCCCGGCATATAATCACCTGCTTTCTCCAAACTGATATAGCGTTTTTCTTACGGTTTTATTATACCAAAACACACAAACTGTGTAAAGCTTTATCTTTTTAACAGCTCTCCTCAATGAGTCCTCTGTCAATCAAATTCTGAAAAATATGGTCAAAGATAGCAGCCTGCATGTATCCGCTGATGCCCATGATAAAAAGAGCCGGAAAATATACGAAGAACCAGGTCAAAAACACTGTGAGCGCCTGGAGGATCAAAATCGCCACTGTCCAACCCGGGCAGCGGATCATCACTGCCACGGCCATGCGAAAATGCCCAGCAGCGGTGTTCTCGAATTTCGCCATCACTGCAAAGACATAGGAGAACATGGTCAGGGTCAGCGAGGACAGTACAGCGAACACCACCGTCTGGACCCGAAACCCCTCCCCTCCCAGTACGCCATAATAGAAAAGATTGAATGCAAAAACAATCTGTGCCAGTTGCAGAGGAATCCCCAGCTGCAGCCCCTGCTTTAGATTCTGCCGGAAAGCCCGGAAGTAGCTGCTCCCCACATAGCCCTCCTGATCCTTCACCGCTTTCAGCAGCACCTCATAGAGGGCAGCCGTGGCAGCTCCCATGGTAAGGATGGGAATACTGCACAGAAACCACAGAAAGCCTGCGTACAACATCTGTACTAGTTTATTGATGCCCCTTGCAAAAGGGGAATTTAAGCTGAAAAAATTCATGTCCCTCCTCCATTTCACCTGAGCACATCCTGTGCGGCATAGTCCGTCAGCTGTTCCTGAATCGCCTCCAGGTACTGGTCAAATCCCGCCTGGTACAGGCGCTCATTGGCAGTCTCAAGAGCCTCCAGATAGTCCTCCCCGTATCCACATACCAACGGCTGAAAATACTGAAGCCATACCCGTTCCACCGCCCCCTGTTCCTTTCCTGACAAGACAAACGTAAATCCGTCCAAAGGGTCGTCCTTTACCGTCTTTCCAGCTTCCTTGCTCCAGTCAGGAAGGGCGTGATATACCTCTTCATCCCACTTTGGGTTCACAGGAATTCCCTCATAGCCCATTGTGTCGTCCGTAACAGCTGTCCAGCCAAAGCGGTTCAGGGAGCTGATCCCGTCAAAGCCGATTTTTCCCTCCACAAGATTATAATTTTCCCCCTCTGCCCCGTATGCCACCAGCGAGTAGTATCGCATATCCGTATGGATTTTTTCTAACAGCTTCATGGCCAGCTCCGGCTCTGTGGTTTTCGCCGAGATGGATATCACAGACGCCCCTGCCAGAGAGCCCACATAGTAGGTATCAAACTGATCCAGATAAGGGAAAAAGTTAAACTCCCACTCAGGGTTCTTCTCATACAGAGTCGGTATCCAATGGTTGTTCAGGGACCAGATGGGGTTGTTGGTCTCACAGGGTTTCTTATCTTCCAGAATCAACTTTTTGCCCAGCTCCCCCTCATTGTCGGATCTAGACAGCATGTCGGAGTCCAAGATACCGTCCTGCTTCCATTTCCAGATATAGGCCAATACCTCCCTGAATTCTGGCGTCTCCATACGGTTCAGCACCCTGTAGGGATTTGTTGCCTCCACCACCACCAAAGGCGTCTCCAGGCTGCTGTTTAACTCCAGATATTTCCCCTTTGTGAGCAGCAGCCACAGACTGCTCCACACCCGGTTATCCGTAACCAACGGCACGTCCCGATACCTCTCATCCTGTTTTGCCCGGTAGAGATAGGCCTCCATGGTCTCCAGGTCATGTACCTCCTCCAAGCCCCACTCCTTTCGCAGATCCTCTCTGTAGAAAAATCCCTCCCCTGCGCTGACGATCCCGCCCTGTCCAAACTGAGGAAGCCCGTACAGTCCTCCGCCTATCTCGCACTTTTTCAGCGCGTTTGCGTCATAATAGGCATAATGCTCTGTCAGCGCCGGAACTGCATCCAAATATTGGTTCATGTCCAGAAAAGCATTCTTGTATACCAGAGTCCTGTAGTCAGAAAACACGCCGCCAGGGATAAAGTCATACTCCCCGGAGGCCGTCACAATGTTTAACTGCCTCCTCTCGTTCCCCCAAGGGATGAACTCGAACCGCAAGGTGCAATTAAGCTCCGGAATGGTGAGGGCGTCCAGCTGTCTGTAAATTTCGTCCATGCCTCCCTCAGGCATGTTTCCCAGAGTGATGGCACGGAAATTGACAATAGGCTGTCTGTTCTCCTCCATTGCATCCGTCTCCGCCCTCTTGCCACAGCCCCCCCAGAGAAGCAAAACCGCCAGGCATAGGAGCATTCCCATTTTTCGCCGCCCGCCGCCATGCCTTACAGCATCTTTTTTCCCGATCTGTATCCTTCTGTCAGCTCTCATGCTCCACCGCCTCTTTCACCTCTGTCCGTATGGGAATATTGATAATCACACAGGTGCCTATCCCCGGCGAGCTCTCTATCTGCACCGGAATGCATTCCCCGTAGAACAGTTTCAGTCTGTGCTCGATATTGGACAGCCCGTAATGGCTGCCCTGGTGGGATTTCTCCTTGTCCTCCTGGGTCATCCCCTCCCCGTCATCTGTGACACTTAGGGTAATGCGCCCATCCTCCATCCATCCGTTTAAAATCACCATTCCGCGGCCCTCCGGCTTTTCATTGATGCCGTGAATAATGGCGTTTTCCAGGAATGGCTGCAGGGTAATCTTTGGGATGAGACAGTCCAAAATGTCCTGATCCACCTCCACCTCATAGCAGATGCGCCCCCTGTACCGGCGCTTCTGAATCTCCATATAAGCCTCGCACATCTCCACCTCGTCCCGGATGGGCACGATATCCTTTCCTTTGCTCAAAGTAAGGCGATAGAAGCGGGACATGGCCTGCACCACACTGCGAATATTCTCCGACTCTCTCTTCTGGGACATCCAGTTAATCATGTCCAGCGTGTTGTACAGAAAATGGGGGTTGATCTGAGACTGTAAGGCCCGCAGCTCCGCCTGTACTTTCTCCTGGCCCAAAATATACTGCTCCCGCAAAAGCTCCTCCACCCGATCTACCATCACATTGTAATTTCCTATAAGCTGTCCGATTTCATCTTTGGAAGATCCCTCTTCCATCTTGCAGATATTGCCCTCCTGAATCAGAAGCATCTGCTCTTTCAAAAGCTTCAGGCGTCCTGTGATGGATTTCACCATGGTGGCCATTACCACCAGCATCAGCAGACTTACCCCCACGAACATCAGCCCCATATTGCCATTGAGCATATTCATGCTTTTCTGGACATCTGCTCGGGGAATGATAGATACCAGATACACATTAGAGCCATCGATACGGCAGCTCCTGGCATAGTAGGAGACTCCGTCCAGCAAGATACTGCGGAACTCTCTATCATCCACGTTTCGCTCTTGAATAGAGAGCCTAGGCAGTTCCTCCTCCCCCAAATTCGCTGCCAGCAGCACGCCGTCCGCTGTCTCCAGGTACAGCACCTGTCCCTCATAAGCATTCTGCAGCATGTTCTCCAGGTTTTCCTGTCCGGCTAAAATGGCCAGGATTCCTACAGTCTGGTTGTAGTCGTCTGGATTCCACAGTTCCCTGACAATGGCCGCATAGGAGCCATTCCTACCACTGTCGTCCAGCAACGCCCACACAGGGCGTCCGTTGTTCTCCCGCAAGCTCTGATACCACTGTGCCCCGTAAGCATCCGTCAAAGGACGGTAGCGATTGCTCTGTGTGTTGACCACAAGATAGTCATCCTCTATGTAAAAAACGATATTGCTGGAATCCAGTGTCATCTCCAGGCCATAGGCATAAGAATTGATATTCTCAAAAAGCATGAGCTGTTCGGCCACATCCATTTCTCTTTCATCAAAGCGCAGCGCCGGGCTGGCCATATCATTCACCGCAAACAGGGTGGAAATATTGTGGAGCCTTGACAGCTTGTCGTCCACCGCCTGGTACACCTGGCTGTACCCCTGATTCAGCGCGTAGATCAGCCGTTCCTCCGTCTGGGCTCTGACCTCAAAAAAAGAAATCACCATCACCATGCCCAGGGGCAGAATCCCCCCCAGCACCATCAACAAAAGGATCTTGCTCCTCAGAGAAGCATTTCGAAACCATTCTCTGATCTTTCCCATATCTGTTATCCTCACAAGCTTTTCCGCCCCCGATATTCCACAGGCGTCATCCCTGTGCTATCCCGGAATACCTTTGCAAAATAATTGGCGTTGGCATACCCGCATTTCTCGGCAATCTCTGTAATCTTCATGTAATCCTGTTCCAACATACTTTTGGCCCTATCTAAACGGTAGCTGCTCAGATACTGTTTCAATGTCACTTTCATCTCCTGCTTGAACAGCACATTCATATACGCAGGGGAGAAATGGAAATATTCCGCAATCTGTACAGTGCTCAAATCCTCCTCCCCGTAGTGGGCCGCTATGTAATCCAACACGCCGCGAATCACCCTGCCATAGCCGGACAAAGCGTCCTCCCGCTCCTGGACGCATCCCAGTATTTTCTCCGTAAAATCCTGAATCTCCCGGAGGCTGTCCATCCCCAGGATGCAGGACTGGAGCTGTTCCTCCCCGTCCA
>CANRZC010000202.1 GCA_947644185.1 uncultured Acetatifactor sp. | reverse complement strand
CCAGCCACTGGTGCTGAATGAGTACATCGGAAATGGCCAGCCTTGGGATCTGGACCGTCTCTATGGTGGCGTACATGTGCTACCGCCTTACCAGAAAGCCAGCGGCTCTGACTGGTACAAAGGTACGGCCAACGCAATCTATCAGAATATTTCCTTTATCGAAAGGTACGATCCGCAATATGTTATTATCCTTTCTGGCGACCAGATCTGCAAACAGGACTACAGTGATTTCCTGAAGTTCCACAAGGAGAAGAACGCAGAGTTCAGCGTGGCTGTCATGGAAGTACCCTGGGAGGAGGCTCCTCGCTTTGGGCTGATGGTAGCGGACAAGGATGACAGAATTACGGAGTTCCAGGAGAAGCCAAAGAATCCAAAGTCCAATCTGGCATCCATGGGTATCTATATCTTTAACTGGGATATTCTCAAGCAGTATCTGGAGGAGGATGAGGCAGATCCCAATTCTGAGAATGACTTTGGAAACAATATTATTCCCAATCTGTTGCGGGACAACCGCAGGATGTACGCTTACCACTTTAACGGCTACTGGAAGGATGTAGGCACCATCGCCTCTCTCTGGGAGGCAAATATGGAGATTCTGGATCCGGAGCACAGTGGCATTAATCTGTTCGATGAGGACTGGAAAATCTACAGCCGCAACAGCGGTATGACAGGACATAAGATCAGCGCAGGCGCCTTGGTGGAGAATGCCATGATTACAGACGGCTGTAGAATCAAGGGCTCTGTGAAGCATTCCATCCTGTTTGCAGGTGTCAAGGTAGAGAAGGGCGCAGTGGTTGAGGATGCAGTGGTGATGGGCGGCACAGTTATCAAAGCCGGCGCTACGGTACAGCACTGTATTGTGGCAGAGAATGTGACCATCGGCGAGAATGCTGTGGTGGGTGCCATGCCCACAGAGAGCGAAAATGGCGTGGCCACTGTGGGAGCAGGTGTGTGTATCGGAGACAATGTAAAAATTGGCCCCAATGCAATGGTCAGGAATGACGTGGAAGGTGGTGAAGAATGATGAATGCAAATACAAGTGCACTTGGTATTGTTTTTCCGAATAGCTATGATGCGTGGGTTCCCGATCTGGTAAATGTGCGGTTGATGGCTTCCATTCCTTTTGCCAGCCGTTATCGCTTGATCGATTTTATCCTGTCTAGCATGAGCCACTGTGATATTGACAATATCTCGGTTATGGTGAATAATAACTACCACTCCCTGATGGATCATCTGGGCTCTGGCCGGGAATGGGATCTGGTACGCAAGAATGGCGGTTTACATATTTTCCCTCCCTTTGCGGAGAAGAGCTCAAAGCCTTACACAGGGCGTGTGGGTGCATTGGCCAATATCCTGGATTTCCTGCGGGATGAGAAGGAGAAATATGTGGTCATCACGGACACCAACATCGTGGCCAATATTGATTTCAGCGACATGATTCGCGCGCATATTGAGAGTGGCGCGGACGTGACCATTGCCTACAATGAGCAGGTCCTTCCCAAGAGCCTGCTGGAGAATCAGTCCAATGATCTAGGCTACTATTATACATTTGGCCTTGAGAAGGGCAGGATCCGGAAGATCTATGTGAATGCAAAGGACCCTGGTGTTCAGAATTTCTCTATGAACATATTTGTGGTGGAGCGGGAATTGCTGATTGATCTGATCAATACAGCCTCTGTCCGGGGCCAGGAATATTTCGAGCGGGATGTGCTGTTGCCACAGCTGAACAAGCTGAATGTACAGGCGTACAAATATGAGGGATATATTGCGCGAATCTGTGATATGAAGAGCTACTTTGACGAGAATATGAAGCTTTTAGATGATTACAATTTGGATGCACTGTTCTCTGGAGGGCCAATCTACACGAAGATTCGTGACGACAATCCCACCAGATATATTGAGGGAGCAAAGGTACAAAATGCCATGGTGGCAGACGGCTGCGTCATTGAGGGCGAAGTGGAGAATAGTATTCTGTTCCGTGGTGTTAAGGTGGCAAAGGGCGCAAAAGTCAAAAATTGTATCCTGATGCAGGACAGCACTGTGGAAGCAGGCGCAAATGTAGAGTACCTTGTGATGGACAAGAAGGTAACCATCACAGCTGGAAAGGATATGAAGGGGACTTTAACCTATCCGGTGTACATTGGGAAACACAAGACCGTTTAAGGGCGTAGGACAGGCGCTCCCATGACAACTGGGAATCGACTTGATGAGAGGGGCCCTGTCTTTATCGCATAAAATGAGGAGAGGATTCAGTCTGTGGGACTGGATTCTCTTTTTTCCTTGCATTTCCCTCCATCTTTACATATAATGATACTGAGAATTCGGACAGGCGCGAGGATTCAGCAAAGCGCGACTTTTGTGCTTGCCTTGCACCAATTGTAAAGTATGATTTGTTACTGGAATCAGGAGGATAATTATGGGAAGAGAAGATTATGCAAAAGCATATAAGTTAGGAAAGAAAGACTATCAGGCCAGGATGCTTCGAGGAGAGAAGCCCACACTGGCAGTGCTGGATGATATCATGCCGGAGCGGGGACATTATCATGAGATACCCCTGGGTACGGTTCAGGTCCCCATTGAGTGCATCGTGGGAACCAAGACCGTGGGAAGAAGCAGTTCCTTTGCAGGCAATTTCATGCCGATTTTGCGGGATGAGTCTGAATTTGCGTCCAAATGGTCTAGCCTTAGCGACAGCCAGAGGGATGAGGGAATCAGGGATCCCATCAAGGCCTATGAGTATATGAACAAATTCTATGTGGAGGAAGGCAACAAGCGGGTCAGCGTCATGAAATATTTTGGCGCGGTCTCCATCCCAGGCAATGTGATCCGCATTGTGCCCAACCGCACAGAGGAAAAGGAAAACAAGATTTACTATGAATTCATGGATTTCTATCAGGCGGCACCTATAAACTACCTCTGGTTCTCCAGAGAGGGAAGCTATGCAAAATTGCAGAAAGCTGTGGGAAAAGAGCCTGGCGAAGAGTGGACGAAAGATGAGCTGCTGCGCTTTAGTGCTCTATACACCCGGTTTGGGGCAGAGTATAAGGCAGAGGGCGGCAGTAAGCTTACGATTACCCAGGGAGATGCGTTTCTGGCGTTTATTCTGCTGTACGGCTATGAAGAAGTAGATGAGAAGACCACCAATGAGCTGAATGAGCTGATCACAAAGAGCTGGGAGGAGTTTGAGCTTTTGCAGGAAAAGGGTGACATTGAGCTGAAGATGGAGCCCAGCCATGAGAAGAAGCCGCTACTGAGTATGCTGCTGCCAGTGAGCTCGCCGAAGGTGAAGGCGGCGTTTATCTATGAGAAGACGCCGGGGACTTCCGCCTGGACCTATGCCCATGAGCTGGGCAGGCTCTATCTAGAGCAGACTTTCCCGGAGGAAGTAACCACTGTGGCCTATGAAAACGGCACAGAAGAGAATGCACAGGAGCTGATTGCAGATGCCATTCATGCGGGCTGCAACCTGATATTTACCACCACACCGCCTTTTGTGCAGGCCAGCGTGAAAGCTGCTATTGCCAATCCAGAGGTCAAGATACTGAACTGTTCCCTGAATACATCACATCGCTATATTCGTACATACTATTCCAGGATGCACGAGGCGAAGTTCCTGATGGGGGCCATTGCCGGGGCTATGGCGGAGAACAATCGGCTGACCTATATTGCAGACTATCCCATTTTTGGCTCTATTGCCAATATCAATGCATTTGCATTGGGGGCGAAGATGATCAATCCCCGGGCAAAGGTCTATCTGGTCTGGTCTTCTATGAAGGAGACAGATATGGAGAAGGAGATGCGGGAGACAGCGTCTGCCTGTATTTCCGGCCGTGATATGGTGATTCCAGAGGAGGCTTCCCGGTTCTTCGGCATCTATCATGTGGAGGGCGGACATCCCAGAAATCTTGCTATGCCGCTGTACCACTGGGGGAAATTTTATGAGCAGTTGATCCGGACCATTATGGACGGTACCTGGAAATATGACGACAGCGCATCCACCACAAAAGCTATCAACTATTGGTGGGGCATGTCCGCAGGGGTCATCGATGTAGTCTGCTCCAGACATCTGCCCATCGGAACCAGACGCCTGGTGGAATTGTTAAAGAACACCATCTGTAAGGAGGAATTCAATCCCTTCTCTGGTATTCTATATTCCCAGAATGGTGTGGTACAGGACGATCCAGATCGTGTCATGCTGCCAGAGGAAATCATGACAATGGACTGGCTGGCGGAGAATGTCATCGGCTCCATTCCCAGGAAAGAGGAGTTGAAGGAACAGGCGGAGCCTGTTATCAAGCAGCAGGGTGTAAAGAGAGAGTCTGAGAACACAAAAAGCAATTAAGATGGGAATGGGAACAAAAAGATGAAGATTTTGGCTATCGCGGACCAGGAGTCCAAATATCTGTGGGATTATTTTGAAAAGAGCAAACTGGAAGGAATTGACCTTATCATTTCCTGTGGCGATTTGGACGCGCGATACCTTTCTTTTCTGGTGACCCTTTCCAATGTGCCCGTGCTGTATGTACACGGCAATCACGACAAGAAATATGAGCAGGTGCCGCCTGAGGGCTGTACCTGCATCGAGGATCAGATTTATGTCTATAAGGGGGTGCGGATTCTGGGACTTGGGGGCTCCATGCGCTACAAGCCCGGCCCTCATCAGTACACGGAAAATGAGATGAAGAGACGGGTGAGAAAGCTGCGGTTTCAGCTGTTCCGAAAGCGCGGATTTGACATTTTGGTAACCCATGCGCCTGCTTACCAGCTCAATGATGGACGGGATTTACCCCATCAGGGCTTTCAGGTATTCAGGACCCTTATGGAGAAATATCATCCCCAATACTTCTTTCATGGTCATGTACACATGTCCTATGGAAGGCAGCACAAGCGGTACGACAAATATATGGATACACATATTATCAATGCATATGAGAGATGTGTCATCGAT
>CANRZC010000201.1 GCA_947644185.1 uncultured Acetatifactor sp. | reverse complement strand
GAATAAGGCGAAAAGATTTTCTAAGGCTGTAAAGGACACAGCCTAAAGTGCCAAAGCGTATGGCACTTGAAAATCTAAGTTTCGCCTGGAAGAACGCCAAGGGAAGGCGTTCTTCCGGGATATGGACTTGTTATGTAATGTTGGTTTTATTGGGTTTCTACCTGACTCTATAACGGGCAGGTGAACATAAATATTTTAAAGGAGGATTTAGAGAATGAGAAAGAAACTTGTGAGCGTATTATTATGCGCAGCCATGGCAGTTTCTATGTTGGTGGGGTGTGGAAATTCCGGTTCCACATCTTCTGAGGGCACAGAGGCGGGCAATGAGGTATCAGATGAGGGCGGTGCTGCCGATGAGGGTGGCTCTGGCGAAGAGTCTGGGGAGGCGAATGAGGGTGGAAGCGCAGCTTCAGCTCTGCCAGAGATGACTACGGACGAGATTACCTTGACCTACATGAACTTTGACAATAAGGTGCTGACCGAGCACCTGGCAAAGAAATTCACTGAAAAGTACCCTAATATCAAGGTGGATGTGATCTATGTGGCGGCTGGTGCCGAGTACAACGATACGCTTCTGAACCTGGTGAATACCGGCAAGACCCCGGACTGCTTTATGATTCTGGGCAACTGCGACTTCGCTCTGTCCAACAGCCTGCTGGGGGATATGACAGAGTATTGGGAGAACGACCCTGAGAACCAGAACATTCTGCCTTCCATCAATGGGGCGAAGCTGGGCTACTATGGTACGGATCAGAAGCTGTCTACGCCTATGAAGTTCTTCCCGGATGCATTGTATGCGGATATGGCAGTGTTTGAGAAGCTGAATGTGGCTATGCCTCCCACAAACTGGACCTGGGATCAGATGGTGCAGGCCTTCAAGGATACCACCTCTCCTGACCAGGGAACCTATGGCTTCAATCAGTTCCACTCTATCGTAACCTACTATCCTGTGGCAGCTGACCCCAACTGTATCGGTGAGTTCGGCTGGAACGGCAAGGAGTTTGACCTGACTAACTGGGCTGTGGGCGTGAATACCCTGGGGGATCTGATGAAGGGTAAATACCGCGCACCTGTCACTGAGGAAGAGATTGTGGCATGGCTGGGCTCCAATGAGTGGGCTGGCTTCTCTGGGAAAATCGGTTTCCAGATCGATGCTTTCTGGACTTATTTGAACCTGTTCGACACTGACGAATACAGAAACAAAGGCATTGAGTTTGTACCCTATGCCACTCCTTCTGTAGAGGGATCCAATTCCAAGTATAAGTTCGGCGTTCTGGACTTCGGCGGTATCTCCTCTGGCACAGAGTATCCCAGAGAGGCCTATGAGCTGTTGAAATTCATGGGTTGGGGCCTGGATGGATGGAAGGAGAAAATGGAAGCCTACAAGACTCTCACAGACGAGGAGGCTGGCGTTGAGATTTGGAAGCAGTCCATGCCCGCACCTCTGACCATGGATGAGGACATCTGGAGTGACTACCAGACTACCTTCTTCCCGTCCTTAAAGAAAGCGGAAGCAGACCAGACAGAAAAGGACAAGAAATATGGCCAGTATTTTGACGATTACTTTGATCAGGTAAAGCAGGGTGTCATTCCTTTCGGCGACTGCCAGATTCCTGGATTCGCAGGCTTTGTAGGCGCTGAGGGACCTTACGCAGGCGTGGAGGATTCTGTGTTTAACGGCGAGAAGAACGCCAGCGACTGGGTGACAGAGCTGACAGAGAAGGCTAACGAGTACAATCGTCAGGCAATGGAGGATGCAGGGCTCACACCCGCGCAATAAGCCTGATACATTGCCAGGATGAAAGCTGTCATGAGCTGTAAGGCTGCGGGGGAGGGGACAAAAGCCTCCCCCGCTTTTGGCATGACAAGTGTGGAGAGATATTCTAGAAAAGAACAAAGAGGGAGTGAAGAAAATGAAAAATGATGGATTGATATGGAATAAGCCCTGGATTTTACAGAGAGCAGATCCTTATGTGTATCACCATGTGGACGGCAGCTATTATTTTACCGCCTCTGTGCCGGCTTATGACAAAATTGTGCTGCGACATGGGCAAACCCTGGCCGGACTGGCACAGGCGGAGGAGATCACAGTGTGGGAAAAGCACCCTCACGGCTCTATGAGTCAGCATATCTGGGCGCCGGAGCTGCACTGGCTGGACGGAAAATGGTACCTCTATTTTGCAGCGGGTGCCAGGGAGGACAAATGGAAGATACGGCCCTATGTGCTGGAGTGTGAAGGTGCAGATCCTTTGAAGGGCAGATGGAAAGAGCGGGGCAAAATGCAGTGTGCAGCGGAGGACAGCTTTTCCTTCCGGGCCTTTTCCCTGGATGGAACGGTGTTTGAGAGCAGAGGAAAACGGTATTATGTGTGGGCGGAAAAGGTAGGTGTGGGAAAGCAGATTTCCAATCTCTACATCGCACAGATGGAGACTCCCTACCGGCTGAAAACAGTACAGGTGCTTTTGACCACCCCGGATTATGATTGGGAGCGGGTGGGCTTCTGGGTCAACGAAGGGCCTGCAGTTCTGAAGAAGGACGGCAAAATATTCCTCACCTATTCAGCCAGCGAGACAGGGGCGGCCTATTGCATGGGGATGCTGACCGCATCAGAGGACGCGGATCTTTTGGATCCCCTCTCCTGGAAGAAAGAGAGATATCCTGTGTTGCAAAGCTGTCCTGAGAAGGGCATCTATGGTCCTGGACATAACTCTTTTACCACAGATGAAGCAGGAAATGAAGTGATGGTGTACCATGCTAGGACAGAGGAGAAGATCACGGGGAATCCTCTATACAATCCCAATCGCCATGCTATGCTGATGCGGATAGGGTGGGACGAAGGAAGGCCTGTGTTCTCCTATGAGGACCGGAATTGACAATATGGTAAACATGCCTGACAAATGATAAAATTTTGTATGAATATGCACAAAAAATGATTCCTCTATGAAAAGCAGTTGCACGGGAAATAGAAAAGAGGTATAATAATTTAGAAAAGTCTAAAAGATATATTGTCTTTATGGGAAGCGGGGGACAGTGGATGCTGTACATCAAAAATCTGGAGGATGGGGTCGAGCTGTTTAAGGTGCTGGGCTCTGAAGTGCGGGTGAATATTATTCAGCTGCTGTTAAAAAATAAAGAAATGAATATGAACGAGATTGCCAGCAGCTTAAACATCACCAATGGTGCGCTGACCAGCCATATCAAGAAGATGGAGGATGTGGGACTGATTCAGGTGCGTGCAGACTTTGCGGGCCACGGGAACCAGAAGGTGTGCCGGGTAAAGCAGGAACGACTTCTGGTGGATATCATTCCGGCAGAAGAGGATGGCAGCATCGGCTTTTATGAGGCGGAGATTCCAGTGGGGCAGTACAGCAATTATGATGTGTACCCTACCTGTGGTATTGCCACTATGAATACCCTTATCGGTGAGGTGGACGATCCCAGATATTTCGCTCATCCCGACAGGATCAATGCGGGTATTTTATGGTTTACCAGGGGGTATGTGGAATATTTGATACCAAATGTGCTTCCCACTGCCCAAAAGATCGACGAGATTACTTTTTCCATGGAGCTTTCCAGCGAGGCGCCTGGCGTGAACAACGACTGGCCCTCCGATATTTCTTTTGTATTAAATGATGTGCCTATTGGAGTTTGGGTTTCTCCAGGGGACTTTGGGGATGTGAGAGGCATATTTACTCCAGACTGGTGGTTCCCAAATTGGAACCAGTATGGCTTGCTGAAGATGCTGGTGATCAATAAAAGAGGAACTTTTGTAGACGGTCTAAAGATCTCAGATGTGACTCTGGATAAGTTCCAGCTGGATTACAAGAGTACCATTCGTTTCCGCATGGAGGTGCGGGAGGATGCAGTCCATGTGGGTGGACTGACGCTTTTTGGCAATGGATTCGGCAACTATGGACAGGGCCTTAAGGTGCGTATGCGCTACAGTCCTATGGAACAGTGCTGCAGGGATGGATGCTGTGACAGGTAATGAGACTGGCGACTCTATGGATTGCAATTTTGGCAGGGCTCGTAGCCCAGGGAAATCACATTCTCTCGGCTGCCAGTGTATTCCTGCCTGTTTTTTTCCTTTATCTGTTTTACGCTGGGGCAGGAGGTATCATGAAATTTATGTGTGTTTGTATTTAGGATATAGGTAGCCTCCGCGGTATGGGCGGGGGACTCGGAAGCCATACTGCTCTCCCCGGTGGCATAATCAATCATAACTCCAGGCTGTACATTGTAGGCATATACACAGAAGCAAATGCCTGCTCCTTTATCCTCCACAGATTCAGCTTCCATCAGTACCCCAGAGGCCAGGAGATTGTCGCCCTCGAACACAGGGGTGACCCGGTATAGCACATGATTTCCGGTTTCCTTCACATAGTCTGCCACTTTGTTCTCAAAGGGCAGCATTCCTTCTATATTGAGATACCGGGTTCCGGTGATAAGGTTCTGACTGTTGGCATTTTCCCCAGACAGAGAGTACCCGATCAAATGACATCTATTATATAGATAATTTCCATCTACAATTCCGTTGTATTTGACTGTGTGCCAGCCAGTGGGCTTGACACTGCCGATTTCGCCGCGTTCTTCTGTAGGCATCAGATCGAGACCAATGCAGGCATAGGCAGGGCCACATCTTCCCAACTGGTCTAGCGAACTGTATTGTTCAAAGCTTTGGACAGTGAAATCTTCCTCTGAAAAATATGGCACATTTTCATTCACTATGGTGTAGGGCTGCCCGGAATATGGCTCCAGATCTGCAGGGTGGAAGAAGGACGAGGGCTCTTCTGCTGCATTTTCGGGCAGGGATTTGGTGGGATCTTTTTCTGGCAATTGGCCACAGGAACAAAGCAGTATAGCCAAAATCAGAAGCAGAACTGTCTTTATCTGTTTCATAGCTGGGGTAACACTCCTTCTATCTAATTCCTTCTATTTCTTTCATTTTAGCAGATGGAAACAC
>CANRZC010000200.1 GCA_947644185.1 uncultured Acetatifactor sp. | reverse complement strand
TGGAGATTCCCTATGACACCATTGATATGGATTTCATGAATGAGAACCAGTCTGCCCACGGAGACCGGGAGTATGGTCATATTGTCACCCGCATGGGCATAGAGCGCAAGGTGATCATGGGCCACTGGAGCGATGAGAATACCTTAAAGCGATTGGCGGGCTGGATGCGCACAGCAGTGGGCATCATGGAGTCTAGCCATATCCGAGTGGTTAGAGTGGCTGACAATATGCGCAATGTGGCTGTCACAGAGGGGGATAAGGTGGAAGCCCAGATCAAGTTTGGCTGGGAGATTGACGCCTACCCGGTGAACGAGATTGCGGAATATGTGGAGGATGTCAGTGAAGGGGATATCAATGCTCTGGTGGAGGAGTATTATTCCAAATATCAGATTTTGGACGAGGGCAGAGATGGGGCAGAGTTTCGTCGTCATGTGGCTGTGCAGGCAGGCATTGAGATTGGCTTTGAGCGTTTCTTAAAGGAGAAAAATTATCATGCCATTGTGACCCACTTTGGGGATCTGGGTGCCTTAAAGCAGCTGCCAGGCCTTGCCATTCAGAGGCTGATGGAAAAGGGCTATGGATTTGGCGGTGAGGGAGACTGGAAGACTGCAGCCATGGTGCGCCTGATGAAGATTATGGCAGAGGGCACAAAGGATGCAAAAGGAACTTCCTTCCTGGAGGATTACACCTATAATCTGGTGCCTGGCAAGGAAGGCATCTTGCAGGCTCATATGCTGGAGGTATGTCCTACCATAGCGGATGGCCCTATCGGGATTAAGGTATGTCCTCTGTCCATGGGGAACCGGGAAGACCCGGCAAGACTGGTATTTACCTCCAAAGAGGGAAGCGGCATTGCCACATCTCTCATCGATCTTGGCACAAGGTTTAGGCTGATTATCAATGAGGTGGACTGCAAGAAGGTGGAGAAGCCCATGCCAAAGCTGCCAGTAGCTACTTGCTTCTGGACACCGAAGCCGAATCTGACAGTGGGCGCAGAGAGCTGGATCTTAGCAGGCGGTGCACACCATACAGCTTTCTCATACGATCTGACCACAGAGCAGATGGTAGATTGGGCGGATGCCATGGGCATTGAGACCGTAGTCATCGATGGGGACACCACCATCCGCGGCCTGAAAAACGAGATGCGCTGGAATGCAGCGACATACCGCTAATCATTTGCGGGATTCATAGATGCGGAACTGGAAACAGCGTCCAGGAATCCCGTGCCCATAGGATTTACGGACGCAATCATTAAGCATCCGGAAATGCTATGCTGGCCCTGGTACGGGATGCCTGGATGCGGAACTGGAAACAGCGTCCAGGAATCCCGTGCCCATAGGATTTACGGACGCAATCATTAAGCGTCCGGAAATGCTATGCTGGCCCTGGCACGGGATGCCTGGACGCGGAACTGGAATAGGAGAAAAAGATGGAGATTTTAGAGCTAAAGAAGCATGCCAATGATGTGCGCAAAGGCATTATTGACGCGGTACATGGAGCAGGGGCTGGACATCCTGGCGGTTCCTTGTCTGCGGCAGACATTTTTACTTATTTGTACTTTGAAGAGATGAACATTGACCCTGCCAACCCTAAAATGGAAGACAGAGACCGATTCGTCCTATCCAAGGGACACACAGCGCCAGGCCTTTACTCCACCTTGGCCAACAGGGGCTATTTCCCGGTGGAGGATCTGCCCACGCTGCGCCACCTGGGCTCTTATCTGCAGGGACATCCCTGTCTGCAGCATGTACCAGGCGTGGACATGTCCTCCGGCTCTCTGGGCCAGGGGATTTCAGCGGCAGTGGGTATGGCCATGGGAGCAAAGCTTACGGGCAAGGATTTCCGAGTCTATACCCTGTTGGGAGATGGAGAGATTGAGGAGGGCCAGGTTTGGGAGGCTGCTATGTTCGCTGGACATAGAAAGCTGGACAACTTGGTGGTGATTGTGGACAACAATGGACTGCAGATTGACGGCCCCATCGACAATGTTTGCTCTCCCAACCCCATTGACAAGAAGTTCGAGGCCTTTAACTTTCATGTCATTAACCTGGAAGACGGCAATGACATGGAGCAGATCCAGGAGGCCTTTGCCCAGGCCAGAGCCACAAAGGGAAAGCCCACGGCCATCATTGCCCACACGCTGAAGGGCAAGGGCGTATCCTTCATGGAGGGAAGCGTGGACTGGCACGGCAAGGCACCCAATGATGGAGAGTATGAGATTGCAAAGGCTGACTTGGAAAGGATTGGTGAAGTGTTATGTCAGATGTAAAGACTGTGAAAAAAATAGCCACCAGGGAAGCCTACGGCAATGCGCTGGCAGAGTTGGGAGAGGCTTATCCCCAGATGGTGGTACTGGACGCGGATTTGGCTGCAGCTACCAAAACCGGTGTATTCAAAAAGAAATTTCCAGAGAGACATATTGACTGCGGAATCGCAGAGGCCAATATGATGGGCATTGCGGCTGGACTTTCTCTCACTGGGCTGATTCCAGTGGCCAGCACCTTTGCCATGTTCGCGGCCGGGCGTGCCTTTGAACAGGTGCGCAATTCCATTGGGTATCCCCACCTGAATGTAAAAATCGGAGCCACCCATGCAGGCATCACAGTGGGTGAGGACGGCGCTTCCCACCAGTGCAATGAGGACATTGCTCTAATGCGGACCATTCCCGGCATGACCATCTTAAATCCTTCCGATGCAGTGGAGGCGAGAGCCTGTGTGAAGGCTGCGCTGGACTACGAAGGACCTGTGTACATGCGGTTCGGACGAGCGGCAGTTCCTGTGATTAATGACAGAGATGACTACAAATTTGAAATCGGCAGAGGTGAGGTGCTGCGGGAAGGCAGCGACGTAACCATAGTGGCCACTGGCATTTTGGTGAATTCCGCTTTGGAGGCAGCCCAGAAGCTGTCAGAGGAGGGAATCCGTGCAGAAGTGATTAACATTTGCACCATCAAGCCCTTGGACAAGGAGCTGATTGCGGCCAGCGCAAAGAAGACGGGAAAGGTTGTGACTGCTGAGGAGCATTCCATTATCGGAGGCTTAGGCGGTGCAGTTTGTGAGGCTTTGACGGAAACTTGTCCTGTGCCTGTGTGTAGGATTGGGATTGAGGACGTGTTCGGCGAGTCCGGTTCTGCAGCTGCACTGTTGGTAAAATACGGCCTGGACGGCGAAGGCGTCTACCGGAAGGTGAAGGCTTTTCTGGAATAGACTGGCAAGGGACTTTTAGAGGAATCGGCACAGTGTGGGTTCCGGGAAATGAAAGCTTGGAATATTAGGATAAAAAAGACAGTGAGGGCAATGATTATATGGTAAAACTATATATCAATGAAAAGAAGCAAAAAGGGTACATAAACCCCGAGATTTATGGACATTTCTCCGAGCATCTGGGCAGATGTATCTATGAAGGACTGTTTGTGGGAGTGGATTCAGATATCCCCAACAAAAATGGTATGCGCACAGATGTGGTGGAGGCGTTGAAGGAGATCCATGTACCTGTGCTGCGCTGGCCCGGTGGTTGCTTTGCAGACGAGTACCATTGGATGGATGGAATCGGGCCAAAGGAAGAGCGCAAGAAAATGGTGAATACCCACTGGGGTGGTGTGGTGGAGGACAATAGCTTCGGCACCCATGAGTTCTTTGAGCTCTGCAGCCAGCTGGGCTGCAAGACCTACATCAATGGAAATGTAGGCAGCGGCACAGTACAGGAAATGTCAGAGTGGGTGGAGTACATGACCTTTGACGGCGTGTCCCCCATGGCGCAGCTACGCAGGAAAAACGGCAGGGAAGAGCCCTGGAAGGTAGACTACTTTGGCGTAGGTAATGAAAACTGGGGCTGCGGCGGCAACATGACACCGGAGTATTATGCCAATCTCTACCGCAGATACCAGACCTTTGTGCGTCATTACGACAAAGCGGCACCCATCAAAAAGATCTGCGGCGGCCCGAATGTGGACGACGATAACTGGACGAAGAAAGTGCTAAAGACCTGTTTTGCAAAGCCAAATCCTGGCGGAAAGAAATTCAGAGGCTTTATGGACGGCCTGTCTCTTCACTACTATGTACATCCAGGTGGGTGGGAGCACAAGGGGAGTGCCACGGAGTTTGATGAAAAAACCTGGTACAAAACCATGTACAAAGCCCTCTACATGGAAGAGCTGATCAACCTCCACGGCGCTATTATGGATCACTATGATCCAGATAAGCAGATCGGACTGATTGTGGATGAATGGGGGGATTGGTTCGATGTGGAGATCGGGACGAACCCGGGCTTTTTGTACCAGCAAAACACCATGAGAGATGCAGTAGTGGCAGCTGTAAACCTGAATATTTTCAATAAGCACTGTGACCGGGTGAAGATGGCATGCATTGCCCAGATGGTAAATGTGCTGCAGTCAGTGATTTTGACCGAGGGTGACAGAATGCTAAAGACCCCTACCTATCATGTGTTCCACATGTATAGAAAGCATCAGGGGGCTCAGCTGGTGGAGAGCAGCCTGTCCGGCGAGGGAATTGTAGGCGTGGAGGACTATGAAGTGCCTGCGCTACAGGAGTCCGTGTCTGTGCAGGAGGATGGCTCTGTGCTGGTGACACTGGCAAACCTTTCTGTGGAGGATTCCTACCCTGTGGAGCTGATGCTCACAGACAGAAAGCCAGAATCCGTGAAGGCATCTATCCTCACTGGTGATATGCATGCCCACAATACCTTTGAGGAGCCTGAATTGGTAAAGGAAGTGGAATTCGCAGGAGTACAGCTGACAGACCGCGGTGTGGTGTTTGACATTCCGGCCTGCAGCGTGGTGAGCTTAGAGATCCGCTAAAGATTTTCGGCCTGCTCAGGAGAAAGACTTAGGATGAAAAGACAGCAGTAGGCATGTTATATTTGCACTGCTGTCTTTTTTTGCCCTTTTTCTCGGAGTTAGGTACTTTAATCAAATCTAAAATATTTTATAATTTTAGCAATTGCTCTTATTCCCATTGTTATTGGGATTTTGTA
>CANRZC010000199.1 GCA_947644185.1 uncultured Acetatifactor sp. | reverse complement strand
AGCCATACATGGAGCCTGACACATCCAGGACGAAAATATACTCTCTGGGCGGAATGTCTTCTGGCGTAAACCGCTCAGGGGGCTGGACGGTCAGGAAGAAATAATTTTCAGAATCGGTGCTGGTCAGCACAAGCCCACTTTCCACCGACTCACTGGTAAGCCTGTATTTCAGAATAAAGTCCCGGTTTCCCGCATAATCTTCTGCATTAGCCAGGGTGATTTTTGCCTGGGAGTCGTTCTCCTTGTCCACCTGGATTTCATGGGATTTGCAGGTCACATCTGCGATGGGCACGCCGGTGGAAAGATTGACCGTAATATGATACTCACTGTCTGGCATCACACCCTCAGGAAGGTAAGGGCTGACCGCCCAGCTATCGCCGCTTTCTGCAGGATTGTCTACAGAAGTGTCAGCGGTATCACTCTGCTCCTCCTTGTCCTGTTTTGTAGCTTCCTCAGATATCTCCTTGGAAGGCACATCAGCATCTGCCACGGGAGTGCTGTCCTGGGGGGCAATGTAGCGGGGCCCTACTACAGTGGGAAAGATGAATTCATACTCATTGTCCGTAGATGTGATCAGCTCGGTGTAGTGCAGCTCAATGCGGGCAGTGTCTCCGGGCATGATGTTAGCCACGTCCATGGTGAAGACATTGGGTCTTTTCTGCTCCAACAGAGAAGCACTCTTTCCTTCTTCCTTTGCCTCTTCATATTCTTCCTTTGCCTCCTCCTTCTCCTTGATGGTGGCAGTGACCACATGGCTTCCGATCTCCATCTTCATGCCGTGGACAGTGGCGGTGGAGGAGGTGGGGAATACATATTGGGCATTTATGGGTTTATCCCCTTCATTTACATAGGTCTGCACCACATAGGTCTCTGCAATCACACCATTGATATTGGTGGTCACCTCAGTAGATTTTAAAGGAAAATAGTCGGTGGAGACATCAGCGCCATCACTTTGGATGACAAAGTAGGGGGCTACAATTTTTTCCTCCTCTGCCTCCTCTCCTTCCACAGCAAAGGCTGTGCAGGGATAGCCAAGGAACAGAAGCAGGGCAGACAATAGTAAAATCAGGTTTCTTCTTTTTTTCATCACAATGTACCTCCATTTCTGTAGACAGCATACAACAGCAATGCACATAAGGTGCATCAAATTTTCAACATTTTTGCATCATTTTGGAGGTTGGACATACTTTACCCTCCGTGGGCATAGACTTTGAAAAGGAAACAAGCATTGGGAGGTTTTGGCGTGTTTGAACAGTGGGGCATTGGGGAGACAGCAGAGGAATTGAAGAGCGATTTGCAGGAGGGCTTAAAGATAGGAGAGGCTGTAGAGCGGCTGCAGCGAGATGGCCGCAATGAGATGCAGGCGCCACGGAAGAAGACGGCTATAGAGTCGTTTTTGGAACAGCTAAATGACCCTCTGATCTATGTGCTGATAGTGGCAGCAGTGGTGTCTGTGCTGCTGAAGGAGGTAAGTGATGCTGTCATCATCGGCGTGGTGGTGGTGCTGAATGCAGCGGTGGGAATGCTGCAGGAGGGAAAGGCAAAAAAAGCGCTGGAATCCTTAAAGAAGCTCACAAGCCCCAGAGCCTTTGTGATCAGAGAGGGAAAGCGGATGGAGATTCCCGCAGCAGAGCTGGTGCGGGGGGATCTGGTGTGGCTGGAGGCAGGCTGTCAGGTGCCGGCAGATCTGCGCCTGACCCAGTCTGTAAATCTGAAAATAGAGGAATCTGCGCTGACCGGGGAGTCTCTTCCTATAGAAAAGGATGCCGGGTTTCTGGGGAAAAAGGGCAGACAATTGCCCTTGGGAGACAGGCGCAACATGGCCTACATGTCCACGATTGTCACCTATGGAAGAGGACAGGGCCTGGTGACAGCCACCGGCATGGACACGCAGCTGGGACAGATTGCTGGGATGATTGCAGAGAGTAAAGAGGAGATGACACCCCTTCAGAGGAGACTGGGAGAGCTGGGAAAGGTGCTTAGTCTCTTGTCGTTGCTCCTTTGTGCGGCTCTTTTCGCCATTGCGGTGCTGCAGCATCGCAATGTTCCAGAGATGCTGATCACAGCTATTTCTTTGGCAGTGGCAGCAGTGCCTGAAGGGCTTCCTGCTGTGGTGACCATCTGTCTGGCTTTAAGTGTCACCCGCATGGTGAGAGTGAATACAATTGTGCGCAGACTGCCCTCTGTGGAGACTTTAGGCGCTGTCAGTGTGGTGTGCTCTGACAAGACCGGCACACTGACCCAGAACCGGATGACTGTGGAAAAATGCTGGCTGGACGGCAGCTTGCGCAGGGCGGAGGAATGCAGTCCGGCATTTTGCCCAGATTTCTATGAGGGGATGGTGCTGTGCAATGACGCTGTGGCGGAGAAAGCCAATCGAACCGGGGATCCCACAGAGCTGGCACTGTTAGACCTGGCTGGGACCTTCGGCATCAAAAAAGGAGAACTGGAACGCCGGATGCCCAGGCTAGGGGAATTGCCCTTTGACTCGGACAGGAAGATGATGACGACACTGCATAGAAAAGAGAAGAGCTTGGCAGGCTTGGGACACCGTTACAGTAAACAGGGAGAGATTCGTGCAGCAGAATTTACAGGTAGCTTTTCAGGGCAGGCAGTTTCTTATACAAAGGGCGCCCCTGATGAGGTGCTAAAGAAATGCAATCGGATTTTTACACAAAGTGGCATTGTCAGTTTAAGCCACAGACACCGGAGACAGATTTTGGATGCTGTGGAGGAGCTGTCTGGGGAGGCGCTTCGCACCCTGGCAGTGGCTATGGAGCTTGACACGGATATGGCTACAGAAGAAAACCTGATTTTTCTAGGGATGGTGGGCATGCGGGATCCTGCCAGGCCGGAGGCTGCAGCGGCAGTGGCGGATTTTAAGAGAGCAGGCGTAAAAACTGTGATGATCACAGGAGACCATGTGGACACTGCCTTTGCCATAGGCAGGCAATTGGGCATTGTACAGAGGCAGGAACAGTGCATGACAGGGGAGACCCTGGAGCATTTGTCAGATACAGAATTTGCAGAGAAAATAGGAGACGTAAATGTCTTCGCCAGAGTATCCCCAGCCCAAAAGGTGCGCATTGTGGAGGGGTTCCAGAAAAGAGGCGAGATTGTGGCTATGACGGGAGACGGGGTGAACGATGCGCCTTCCCTGAAGAAAGCAGATATCGGCATTGCCATGGGAATGTCTGGGACGGACGTGGCCAGGCAGGCCTCGGACATGATACTGACAGATGACAATTTTGCCACCATTCGCCGGGCCATTGAAGAGGGGCGGGGCGTCTATGAAAACATCAGAAAGTCGGTTATATTCCTACTGTCCTCCAACCTGGGAGAGATCATCACCATGTTTGTGGCAGTGCTGTGGGGGATTGCATCGCCTTTAAAATCCAGCCATATTCTGTGGATCAATCTGATCACAGATTCCCTGCCAGCGCTGGCTCTGGGGGTGGATAAGAACGATGGAAAGAGCTTAATGCGCCAGCACCCCAGAAAGGCCGGGGAGAGTCTGTTTGCCAGAGGCGGACTTCTCTGCACCTGCTTTTATGGGGCCTTAATTGGAACCATAAGTCTGACCGCTTTTTTGATGCTGCCCTGGGCTTTGCTCCGGGTCAATGGAATGGCAGTGAATTTGGGGAATCTGACACAGCTTCTGCAAAACGGCACTGTGCTGGCCAAGGCCCAGACCTATGCCTTCACAGTGCTTGGAATGTCCCAGCTCTTCCATGCGGTGGGAATGCGGGATACTGGGCGGTCCATTTTTCAAATGAATCATCTGGAGAACAAGGTTATGATCCTGGCCTGCATGGTGGGATTTGCGCTGCAGTTTGCCGTGACGGAGGTGCCTTTCTTGATTCAGGCCTTCGGAACCTCGCCATTGTCTGCCAGAGAATGGATGCGGCTGAGTATTTTAGCGGCAGCGCCTATGATGGCTCATGAGTTGGTGGCCATTGGATTTTTGGGGAGACGGAGGGTATAAAAATAGAATTCAGAAAGTAAATGACTTTCCGAAAGAGTTGTGGTATGATAGGTGGGAAACAAAGCAAAATATGCGGATGGAGTGGGAAGCTTATATGTGACACACAGGAAAAAGACATAAGCTGCCCTAAGATCGAGGAGACACTACAATGGAAAATATGGAAAAAAGAGAAACTGACAAAATCATCCTGACAGGAGATCGCCCCACAGGCAGGCTGCATATCGGCCATTATATTGGCTCTCTGCTGCGGCGTGTGGAACTACAGAATTCCGGTCAGTATAAGAAGACCTTCATTATGATAGCGGATGCTCAGGCCCTGACGGACAATATCGAGAATCCAGAAAAAGTGCGTCAGAACATCATTGAGGTAGCGCTGGATTACATTGCCTGCGGATTGGACCCGGAGAAGTCCACTTTGCTGATCCAATCTCAGATACCGGAGCTGTGCGAGCTTACCTTCTATTACATGGACCTGGTGACTGTGGCCAGGCTACAGCGCAACCCTACGGTGAAAAGTGAGATTCAGATGCGCAATTTTGAGTCCAGCATTCCGGTGGGCTTTTTCACCTATCCCATCAGCCAGGCCGCGGATATCACGGCTTTTAAGGCTACTACAGTGCCTGTGGGAGACGACCAGCTCCCTATGATAGAGCAGACCAGAGAGATCGTGCACAAATTTAATACTGTGTACGCGCCTGTCCTGGTGGAACCGGAGGCCCTCTTACAGGAGAATGAAGCCAGACGCAGACTCCCGGGCACAGACGGCAAGGCCAAAATGAGCAAGTCTCTGGGCAACTGCATCTATCTGGCGGACTCGGCTGATGAAGTGCGGACCAAAATCATGAGCATGTTCACGGATCCTTTGCACTTGCAGGTCAGCGATCCGGGGCATCTGGAGGGCAACACTGTATTTACCTATCTGGATGCATTCTGCAGAGAGGAGCATTTTGAGAGATTCCTGCCGGATTACGCTAATTTGGACGAGCTGAAGGCCCATTACCAGCGGGGTGGTCTGGGGGATGTAAAGGTGAA
>CANRZC010000198.1 GCA_947644185.1 uncultured Acetatifactor sp. | reverse complement strand
GAAACGCATTGGTAGGGTAGTATTTGTCCCCCTTTTTTACCAGGAATCCCCAACTAAGCAGATTCTGTCTGGTCAGGCGATGGATGCCGTCGACCGCTTCCTGAGATCTGCAATGTTCTACTGCATATTGATACATCCTGCCACACAAAAGGTTGATTTCATCGTCTGTCACGCTCTCCTCCGGGGCAGCATAAGTCTGATCGAAGCAACGGTTGGCACCTTCGAATTCAAGCTCTTTCAACACAAAAGAATCCGCCGGTCTTGTCGTTCCAGACACCCGGACATAGGTTCCGTTCTCCTTTCCCTTTGAGGTGAGGTAATACGGGCGCTGGCCTCCCGGCATTATGTTCACCACAATCACCACTTTTTCCTCAATGGAAGCCAGGGTCACAATGGGGGTTATCATCGGAGTACAGCTGTCACAGATTGCCGAAGTAATCCCATCCATAAGGGTAAAAGCATTCTCCTGATTGACTCCAACTACTTTCAGTGTCCCATTTTCCACGCCGAATACAATCCTGCCGCCGCTGCCGTTCGCAAATGCGACTACTGTCTTCATATAAGTTTCACTTTTTTCCGGCACCATCTGTTTAAATTCGAGATATTCTGACTCGCCGGACATGATTTCTTCTATTGTCATAAAGCATCACCTTCTTTCTCTTTTTCCGGCATTGCCAAATAATATTCATCGGATGCCATTATATACAACAATGATATCATATCGTCCATGTGTACACAACTGAGAATTCTCCTTAAAATACTCTCTCTAACTACCCAGAAAAAGTAGCCAATCTGCCCATTCTGTCATCACAGAGCAAAAAAGAGCGAAACTCCAGCAAACAAGCCTGCCAAAACTTCGCTCTTCCTTCTCTTTCTCCATCTCCTTATCCTCAATGCTCCAACATATTCTCAATAAAGATCCCATACCCCCGCCTGGAATCCTGCACCAGCACATGAGTCACAGCCCCGATGAATTTCCCGTTCTGTATAATCGGGCTTCCGCTCATCCCCTGGACAATCCCCCCAGTAAGTGCCAGAAGATCCGGATCCGTAACGGTGAGCTCTATGCCCCGGTTCACATTGTCGTGATCCAAATGAACTGCTGTGATCTCTATATCATAGTATCTTGTCACCCCATCTACAGTACAGAGAATCTGGGCCGTCCCAGTCTCAATCTCTTGCTTCAGGCCAATGGGCAGGGGCTCTCTGACACCCATTTCCAGAGCTCTGTCATTACACACGCCAAAAATTCCTCTGTTACTATTGTCCGTGATCTGCCCTAGAATTCGCTCGTCTGAATAAATTATCATGCCTGTCATTTCACCAGGATTTCCAGAGGAGCCCTTGTGAATATCCACAATATCTGTCTGGTAGAGAGTGCCTCCTTCCATGTGCATCAGGGTACTAGTGTCCACATCTGTAATACCATGCCCTAATGCGCCAAAATTCCCCTTGCTGTCAATATAAGTCATGGTGCCTACACCCTGGGCATTGTCCCGGACCCAGACGCCAATTTTGTAGTCTCCAGTGATATCCTGCATGGGAGTGATTTCTACATCCATAAGCTCGCCATCCCGCTCTATGGTCAGTACCACGGGCCGTCCGCCGCTGTCTTTCATGCGCTGTATGAAATCATCTTTTTCTGTCACTGCCTCTCCATTTACCCGTCGAACATAATCACCAGATTTTAGAATATATTTCCCAGGAGAATAGCTGACCCCGTTAGGCCCCTGAAATTCCCCTGTTCCTACCACAAGGACGCCGTCTGTCTTTACATAAATGCCAATAGGTGTGCCCACGGGAATTAATTCCTGGTCCTCGATGACCTGGATCTCTATATTTTTCAGGGTAATAAATCCGAAGAGCTTCACCTGCATCTGATAGCCAGACTCCAAAGCGGTTTTTAAGGTAAAGGTCTTGCTCAAATCGATGTCCACTGCCCCCTGGGGAATATTGCTAATTCCCTGATCACTTACACTTATAATTTCTCCTCTGGCAGGCACCCCCAGATGAAAAGATTCCTCTTCCCCAGCGCGCACACTGATAACAGATGGGATACTACTATCAATTTGATAGTATAGCATGGCCACCAGTGCTATGCAGCTTGCCACCAGTGACAGGCTTAGAAAAAAGCGGTAAATTCGGTAACGTCGAAGCCTCCTCTTCCAATTTTGAAGCAGGACTACCATTTCTTCTCCTGCCCGTTGTTTTACGCTGTCTTCCTGTTCTACATGCTTATACTTGTTTTGCCTAGCCTTTTTTCTGATATCCTCTATATCCTCTATGTTCCCCTTTTTGCTCTGTCCCATATCCACATACTCCCATCTGAAATCACCGTTTTAAGCCCACACAAAAAGACCCTCTAGGAGTCTTTTTCGTGTATAGTATGTGAATATTTTTATTTTTTCATTCCGACTGCTTTTGGAATTTTGAGGATTTTTTACCAGGTTGTTTTTTATGGGCTGTGGCCTGGAGCCGCATCTCCTTTGCATTGGATAAGGCGGCGGCTGTAAGGGTATCGCTGCCCAAAAGCCTTGCCAGCTCTCCAAGGCTTTCCTCCTCTTCCAGCATTCGGATATCCGTGATAGTATTATCTTCGGTACTATTTTTTTCAATGACAAAATGTCTGTCAGCCATAGCTGCTATCTGCGGCAAATGGGTGATGCACAGCACCTGATGGGCATGGGCTACCGTGTCCAGCTGTTCCGAAACCCGCCAGGCTGTCCTGCCGCTGATACCGGTATCTATTTCATCAAATATCAGGGTGTCAATATGGTCTCTCCCAGCCAAAACAGTCTTGATGGCCAGCATAATACGAGACAACTCACCGCCACTAGCCACCTGGCTTAAAGGCTTCACTGCCTCACCCGGATTGGTGGAAATCAAGAACTCCACATCATCGTAGCCCTTTGCTGTAATGGTCTTTGCCCTATCCATGGCAATTTCGAATTCCACTGTGGCAAAATTCAAATGCACCAAAGCTTCCTTTAACTGCTTTGTCAGCACCTTTGCATTTTCTCTGCGAATATGGGAAAGCCTGCTGCAGGCATCCTCCAACCGGCTTCTGGCGGCTTCAAGCTGCTCATGAAGCCGCTGCATATAGGCATCATAATCGCTGAGCTTATCCAAGAGCTTTTGTCTATCCTCACCATATGCAATTATTGCCTCTATAGTGCTGCCATATTTTTCCTTTAGATGATTCACAAGGTTTAATCGCTCCTCCACAGCAGCGAACTCCCCATCGTCAAATTCGCAATCGGCCATGTACTCCGCCAGATCCCGATTGTAGTCTGCCAAAAGATTATCGATTTCTGTCAGCTGATTCTCCAGATCCCCCAAACGCTCATCTAGTCCCGCCACACTCCGCAGCGCCCGCAGTGCTCGACTGAATGCACTCCCAGCCCCGCTCTCTGAATCATTGCTGGTATATTGATAGCTCTCTGACAGATTTTCGGTTATCCTTTTGCTGTTTACCATCAGACGATATCGATGCTCCAGCTCTTCATCCTCTCCAGGTATCAGATGCGCCTGTTCAATCTCCTCCAGCTCAAATTCGGCCAGCGCCTGTTCCTTTGCCTTGGCGGCCTCGTCCATAGCCTCTTCCTCCAAAGCTCTCTCCAGGTCACGGCATTCTCTGTAGGCAGCTTCCACGGCCTCAGCCTCAATCCGAAGCTTCTCGCCGCAGTAGGCATCCAGAATCTCCATATGCTTTTTCTTGTGCAGAAGAGACTGATGCTCATGCTGTCCATGAATGTCTATCAAAAGCTCTGCCAATTCCTTTACCTGCTTTGCAGTGACTGTCTCTCCGTTTACACGATAGACATTTTTGCCTACGCTAAGCCTTCTGCTTATGATGACATTTTCGTCTTCAGCTTCCAGCTCCAGCTCCGCAAGCTTCTGATTCACTCGCTCATCTTTTGTGAAAACCAGCTCCACTAGAGCACTGTCTGCACCTTTCCGAAGCATCTCTCGCTCAAATTTTCCCCCGAGAGCCAGGGTCACACTCCCTATGAGCAAAGATTTTCCAGCGCCAGTTTCTCCGGTGAGGATGTTTAGCCCAGGGCCAAATTCCACCTCTGTCTCTTCCATCAATGCCAAATTCTTCACATGTAAGCTCTGTAGCATTTTCTTTCTCCTTTCGGGCTTTCGGCCTGCAGGATTCCCAATCCTTCCCAAAATCGGAAATTCTCCTGCCATATTTACCTTCTCCGCCACATCTGCCTGTCAAGTACAATGCTCTACGCTGTAACGGACGCAATCTTCTCCATCAGCGCTTTTGCTTCCTCTAAAGTATGTGTTGCCACAAATATCGTGTCATCTCCAGCGATGCATCCCACCACCTCCGGAAATTTCAGGGCATCCAGTGCTGCTGCCGCTGCCATGGCCATGCCGGATACAGTTTTTACCACCAAGAGATTCTGTGCCGCTGCCATGGAAGAGAAGGTATCGTGCAGAACGCGTACATAGCGATCCCCCCGCTGTCCATCCTCCTGCTCCAGTACCACATATTTTTGGCCGCCTGCTGCCGTTGGCACCTTTGACAGCTTCAGTTCTCGGATATCTCTGGAGACTGTAGCCTGTGTCACTGAAAAGCCTGCCTGTCGCAGCCGCTCTGCCAGCTCCTCCTGAGTCCCCACCTCATAGTTTCGGATGATCTCAATCATCCGCTCCTGCCTGTTTTCCTTCATGTCCTTTCCTAGCCTCCCCAGTCCACTCTTTTCCTTCTATCACCAGCAGAAATCTCTATTGCTCCAGTCTTCATCTCATCCCACACCTACCGTATACAGTCCATCCTCAATGACAGCTCATCTTTCTATGAAGCACATCCAAAAAACTGACTTGATTGAGCTTCAAAAATTCCGTAGTCTCCTGAGACCTGACAATCTGTATTCTGTCTCCAGTGCGCAAGGGTATCACACAGCTTCCGTCAAAATTTGCCTCCACAGTCTGTACGCCGCCCTCACTGCGCTTTGGTATCTCAATCTTCACCCCCATCCGCTGCTGTTTGGGTGTTATTCCCTTCCATTTTT
>CANRZC010000197.1 GCA_947644185.1 uncultured Acetatifactor sp. | reverse complement strand
CAAAGAGAAAAGCCAGGCGCAAGCCAGAAAGTGAAATAGAGTCTGAAAGAGTATCATCGTGCGCTGGTACAGAGTGAAGTGGAATCTCTTCAAGAGCTGAGCATGGTAAATCAATCTTTTCACAATGTACTCAGTGATTCAGAAGATTTTAAATCATCCCTGCAGGATTTTGAGCAGACATTTTCCAGTGTCAATACCGTGTCTAGCCAGTTTGCAGAGGTAAAGGACAACATCTTTAGGTCTACAATGCAGGCGCAGAACGAGGTGGAGGAACTCAAAAATAGTTCCATGAAGATAGAGAGATACTTTGAGGAGATGCAGAGTACCTTTGAGGCATTTCAAGTGTCCTTCAAGGAGATCAAGAGCTGCATGGGAAAAATAGTATCCATTGCAGACCAGACCAATATTCTTTCCATCAATGCTTCCATCGAAGCCGCAAGAGCGGGGGAGCGGGGGAAAGGCTTTGCAGTGGTGGCCAGCGAAGTAAAAAATCTGTCAGACGAAATCAAAAGCCTGGCTGCTATGGTGGATGTAAGTGTCAATGATGTGGAACAGGGTGCAGATAAGCTCAATGTAAGCATACATACTTCTCATGAGGCATTGGGGAAAAGCTTATCGAAAATGGATGAAACATATGACAAATTTAACAACATAACCCAAGCAGCAGAGGGTGCTACCCAGGTGCAGGTAGAGATAGCTGGGGTCATTGATACCTCCAAAGCGGAGCTTCAGAGCTTATGTGGCTTTTTTGAAAAGATGAAGAACCGCTATCAGGAGGTGGTGCGCCATATTAATATGGCGAGAAACATGGGAACCACCAAGAGCGCTATGTTTGAGGATGTTGATAATATGATGTCTCAGATCCCGCCTATTATTGAAGATTATAACAGCTGATGGGATATAAAAGTCATTGTTCGGAGAATACATTTATTCGTCGGAAAATGACTTTTTCCATTTCCTGGTGAGAAAGGAGCACTATGTTTACACAGAAACTGATGGGAGAGCTGGAGATGCCTTTTCGAGAGCAGCTTAAGCGTATGGAGGGTGGAAGCTGCGTCGAAAAGGCAGCACAAGTGGCGCGTATAGTAGGGGAAGCCTCTAGGCCAGAGGAAGCCTGTGCCAATCATGTGGCCGAAGCCTTGAAATGTCTGTATGCTTCCATGCCGATCAGCGACGCTGTGGATTATCCAGTGGAGCTTTTTGAAGCCTTTGCCAGACATGGTGCTCTCCTCTGGGAAAAAGGACCCTTTGCAGGCCGCGTTCCAGAAAAATTGTTTGCCGGATATGTGCTGCATCATCGGGTAAACAACGAGGATTTAACGATACACCGTGAAAAATTTTACAGAGAGCTGGAAAACAGAATCGCTGGAATGGATATGAGGCAGGCTGTGAGGGAGGTAAATTACTGGTGCGCTTCTCAAGCTACATACCGAGGGACGGATGAGCGGACAGCCAATCCCATGCATGTATACAACTGCGCATACGGCCGCTGTGGGGAGGAGTCTACCTTTGTGGTATCGGCGCTTCGCAGTATCGGGATTCCCGCCAGACAAGTTTACGTGCCTTTATGGTCCCACTGTGACGACAATCATGCCTGGGTGGAGGCATGGTGTGATGGAGAATGGGTCTTTTTTGGTGCCTGTGAGCCGGAGGAGGTACTGAATAGAGGGTGGTTTTCCAATGCAGCCTCCAGGGCCATGCTGGTGCATTCTCGGTGGCTGCTTCCTTTGGAGGAAGCGTGTGCAGAGGAGGACAATACCCAAATACTGCCTGGCAATGATATGTGTCTTGTCCGAAATCACACAGGGCGCTACGCCAAGACGATAGATCAAGAAGTGGCTGTGTATGATAAATGGGGGAAACCGCAGACAGAGGCCATAGTGCATTTTGAAGTCATAAATGGTGCTTGCTACGGTGAGATAGCCTGTGTGTGTACCAATGCCAGGGGCAGGTGTGTGCTCAGGACAGGACTTGGCAGTATCCATGTCACGGCGTCAAAGGATGGCGCATACGGGGAGGCTGTGGTGGACACCACACAAGGGAAATGCTGTGAGATCATTTTGGGTGTCACATTGCCGCTGTGGGATAAATGGGAAGAATGGACCTTTTTTGCCCCCAGGGATTCTGACTACAACCACGTAACTATTTCTGGCAAAGAAAAGCTCAAAGGCAGAAAGCGATTAGAGGAGATGAATGGGCTGCGCCGGGAGAAAGAAAGCGGATTTTATGACCAGGAATTGGCCACACAAGTGACAGCGGGCTTGCATGGGGAGGAGAGGGATAGATGGACTGCCATCATGAAAAAGGCTTGCAGGAACCAGCCAGAAATAGCGGCATTTCTGGCAAAGCCCACAGATGGGGCTTACCCGGATAGTTGGAAGCTGGCAGTGCTGGAAAGTCTGCGGGAAAAGGATTACCATGACATAACGGTGGAAATACTGGAGGAAAGCTGTCAGGAGACAGCAGCCTGGATAGGTACCTATGAGGATTCGCTGCTTGTGCCCTATGTTCTCTGCCCTAGAGTGGGGAACGAAATGCTCCATCCCTTCCGGAGATTTATCCGGGGCTGGCTGGAACAGGAGAGCAGCTCCCAGGGCAGAGACCTGGCAGGGGAAATATGCAGGGATCCGGTGGTGGCCTGGCGGCTGGTGAGAGACAGAATCCGGTGGGACCAAAAGGGCGAGTACGGAAATCTTGTGACCTCTGCAGCGGGAGCCCTGGGCAGCGGCTATGGAAGCAGACTTACCCAGAGAACTGTATGCGTACAGCTTCTGCGGACTTTGGGGATACCAGCCAGGCTGGACCCTGTGGAAGGAATGCCACAGGCCTGGGTGAGATCCCAGGAGAGGCTGGCTTCCAATGCCATGTCCCCATCGGATGGACGGTTTATCTCCCTGGAGGGGAATGAGAGGACTGGCAGGATTCGAGTCTTTGGACAAAAGCAGGTAGCATGGAATTATTTTGGAAACTGGACACTGTCTGGTTTTGACGGGGTGTCCTATGTGCCGTTAAAGCTGGACCTCCAAAACAGTGAAGGCTTTGGGGAATCGATTCCTGTGCTCCCGGGACAATACAAAATATTGACTACAAATCGTCTTCCAAACGGCAATCTTCTGGTAAAACAGCTTTGCTTTACGCTGCAAGAAGCACAGGAGCGGGAGGTTTACCTGGAGCTTTCGCAGGCAAAGCTTCCTGATTTGCTCACAGACTATGGGATAGCGGACTTTGCCCTGGAAAAAGAGGATGGGGGAAGGGTTTTACTCTCTGACTGTGTGAAGGAGGCTGGCGGTCTGTTGGTCTGGCTGGGAGAGGATGAGGAGCCTACAGAACATATCTTGCATGAAATTTATGAGCGCAGAGAGGCATATGGGGCGCTACAGGCTGGTCTGTTCTTTGTGGCGGCCCGCAGGCAGATTCGGGAGAATCCTGCCTGCGCACGTCTACTGCAGGCGCTGCCAAAGATAGAGCTTTTATTCCACGACTTTGGGGCTGACATGGAGGCATTGGCCCGCAGGCTGTATTTGGAGCCTGGAAAGCTTCCCTTGGCAGTATTGATCGACAGAAATATGAGAGGAATCTACAGTGTGGCCGGGTATAATGTGGGCACTGGGGATATGATTTTAAAGTTGATTCACGCTGCGGGCTGCAGCGGATAGGAGGTTTAAAAAATGAACAGAGTTGTAGAAGAAAGGACAAAGAGAACCAAATGGTACCTGGATGCGCGCTTCGGCATGTTCATCCACTGGGGATTGTACGCCATCCCTGCCAGGGGGGAATGGGTCAGGAGCACAGAGCAGCTGACCAGAGAGGCCTACGAGCCATTTAGCCAGGAGTTTCAGGCGGAGAACTATGATCCGAAGGAATGGGCAAAACTGGCAAAGGAGGCCGGCATGAAGTATGCGGTGCTCACAGCCAAGCACCACGACGGCTTCTGTCTGTTTGACTCCAAACTGACGGATTTTAAGTCTACCAATACGCCCTGTGGCAGGGACTTGGTGCGTGAGTTCCTGGACGCGTTCCGGGCAGAAGGCATTCGCGTGGGCCTGTACTATTCTGTGATCGACTGGAGGCATCCAGATTTTCCCCACTATGGAGATATGCATCATCCTATGCGCAATCATCCAGAGTGCTCCAATGAGAACCGGAATTTTGACAAGTATTTGGAGTACATGTTTGGCCAGATCAGAGAGCTTCTCACAGACTACGGAAAGCTGGATGTGATGTGGTTTGATTTTTCCTACGGGGATATGAAATGTGACACCTGGAAGGCAAAGGAGCTTATCGAAATGGTGCGTTCGCTGCAGCCGGATGTGATCATTGATAACCGTCTGGAGGGAAGTGGGGAGAGTGCCGGCTCTATTCTGACCCTGAATCCCACCCCTTATTCGGGAGATTTTGCATCCCCGGAGCAGATGATTCCACCGGAAGGCATGCGGGATGAAGGCGGCAATCCCATTCCCTGGGAATCCTGTATTACATTGAACAACAACTGGGGCTATGCTGCCCATGACCATCACTATAAATCCGCGAAAATGGTCATCCATATGCTGGTGGAATGTGTCAGCAAGGGAGGGAATCTCCTGCTGAACGTGGGACCAAATGCAAAGGGGGAGATTCCAGAGGAGTCTGTGGCAATCCTGCGGGAGGTGGGAGAGTGGATGAGAAAGAACAGCCAGAGCATTTACGGCTGCGGCTATGCGGAGCTGCCGAAGCCGGAATGGGGGCGCTTCACCCGCAAGGGTGCAATTCTCTATGCCCATGTGATGGAGGAGCAGGTGGGAGCTGTCTGCCTGGAGAACATGGCTGGGAAGATAGAGAAGATGCGTCTCCTTTCTGACCATTCAGAAATAAAGGAGGCAAATTTCTGGAATTTGAAAGAATTCAGTCAGAATGCCTTTTTCTTCTTCAATCCCCAAGCATCGGATTGTTATCCGCTGCCGGATGAGAAGGATACGGTGGTAGAAATATATCTGAAAGAGGACTGAATGAGGTGAAAAAAGAGCACAACCTGCCGGGACACTATGGCCCTTATGACAAGGATCTGGA
>CANRZC010000196.1 GCA_947644185.1 uncultured Acetatifactor sp. | reverse complement strand
AATGGCGGAATGAAGCCTGGAGAATGGCTGAATGGTACGGGTGGTGAGGTCTTGGATATGATTCAGGAGCTGATCGCCTTTGACGGAGGTGTAGGCTTAAAAGAGAGGGGAGGATATTCTCCCAGAGCAAGGAAGATTTTGGAGGAAGCCCACAGACAGGCAGATAGATTTGGCCAGAGGGAAACTGGTACAGAGCATCTACTGCTTGCCATTATCAAAGAGGGCGAGAATGTGGCAGTCCGCCTTCTGAATACCTTAGGCGCCAACATACAGAAGCTGTACGCAGATACGCTGATTGCTATCGGACAGGACGGCAATCTCTATAAGGAAGATCTGGGCAGGCGCATGCCTGGCAGAGGAGGCCGGCAATCCACATTGGATCAGTATAGCAGGGATTTGACGGACCTGGCCAGGGAGGGGCAGTTGGATCCTTGTATCGGCAGGGAAGACGAGATCCGCCGCCTGATTCAAATCTTGAGTCGTCGGACCAAGAACAATCCCTGCCTAATTGGGGAGCCTGGCGTGGGAAAGACAGCTGTGGTAGAGGGACTGGCCCAGCGGATTGTAGAGGGAAAGGTTCCAGCCACTGTCCGTGGAAAGAGACTTTTGACCTTGGATCTTTCCGGTATGGTGGCCGGCAGCAAGTACAGAGGTGAATTCGAGGAGCGGATTAAGCGGGTTATCCGGGAAGTGATAGAAGACGGGAATGTCATCCTATTTATGGACGAATTACACACACTCATCGGCGCAGGCGGTGCAGAGGGGGCAATTGATGCCTCCAATATTTTAAAGCCCTCCCTTGCCAGAGGGGAGCTGCAGATGATCGGCGCCACCACCATTGCCGAGTACCGCAAGTATATTGAGAAGGATGCTGCCCTGGAGAGACGGTTTCAACCAGTGAATGTGGAAGAGCCCACGGAGGAGGAGGCAATCCGCATTCTGGAGGGCATCAAGGTAAAGTATGAGGAGCATCACCAGGTAGCCATCACCTCTGAGGCTGTGGACGCAGCAGTGCGGCTTTCCAATCGGTATATCAATGACCGGAATCTGCCTGACAAGGCCATTGATCTGATAGATGAGGCGGCAGCCAGTGCCAAACTGAAAGCAGTGGACATGCCAGATAAGCAAAAGGAGCTGCTAGAGCAGATCAAAAAGATGGATCAGCAGATCGAGCGCTCCATCCGTATGGAGGCATTCTCCCAGGCGGTGGAGATCAAGAACAAGCAGGATGAGCTGGTGAAAAAATTCCGGCGCATGAAAAAGCGTGCGGAGAGCCAGGAGGGCAATCGGAAATATGCAATCGGAGAGGACGAGATAGCGGCAGTGGTAGCCATGTGGACGAAGATTCCTGTGCAGAAGCTGGCCCAGAAGGAGAGTGACAGGCTTTTAAAGCTGGAGAGCATTCTTCACAAGAGGGTTATCGGCCAGGAGGAGGCTGTGGTGGCTGTGGCCAGGGCTATGCGGAGAGGCCGGGTGGGATTAAAGGACCCCAAACGCCCTATAGGCTCTTTTCTGTTTTTAGGACCCACTGGCGTGGGCAAAACAGAGCTTTCCAAGACATTGGCGGAGGCTATGTTTGGCTCAGAGGATGCAATCATACGGGTGGACATGTCGGAGTACATGGAGGGACATTCGGTGTCCAAAATGATAGGCTCCCCGCCTGGATATGTGGGCTTTGACGAAGGAGGCCAGCTCTCTGAAAAAGTGAGACGCAACCCCTATTCCGTGGTGCTCTTTGACGAGATTGAGAAGGCACATCCAGATGTGTTCAATATTCTGCTGCAGATACTGGATGACGGCCATATTACAGATTCCAAGGGCAGAAAGGTCAGCTTTAAGAATACGATTTTGATAATGACATCCAACGCGGGAGCCCAGCGCATTGTGGATCCAAAGAATTTAGGCTTTGCTGCTGTAAGCGATGCAAAGTGGAACTATGAGCGCATGAAGGAAGGGGTCATGGAGGAAGTAAAGCGCAGCTTTAAGCCTGAATTTATCAATCGAATCGATGACATTATTGTCTTCCATCAGCTGAATAAGGAAAATATGAAGGAAATCGTAGGCCTGCTTTCCGCCAACCTCCATGATCGCTGTGCATCTCAGATGGACATCAGCCTCACATTGACAAATGCCCTTAAGGAGCATCTGGTGGAGAAATATTCCGATGTAAAGATGGGGGCAAGGCCGTTAAAGAGGGCTATTCAGTCAGTGGTGGAGGATGCTTTGGCAGAGGAAATCCTATTGAAGCGGGTGCAGCCAGGAGATACAGTGTCTGCAGGCTTTAAGAATGGCAAGGTTTCCTTCACAGTAAAAGAGGCGGTCACGAGATAAAAAATTTTATCAAAATTTGGTAGAAAAACAGCGCAAATTATATTATACTAGAGGTAAGAAGCAGCATCAGCTTTTCAGAATACAATAAAATGCAGGAGGATTTAGTCATGGCAGTGGTGGAGGAGTTGATTCGCAGCGAATCAGATGGCGCTATCAGTTTCGGCAATCATAAATTAGAGAAGAAGGCCAAATTGGAGGATTACCAGCACGCAGGAGATTTGTTGAAGGTAAAGACCTGCAGAGAGATCACAAAGCTGGAGAAGAACGGTTCTTTTCTCTATGAGTCTGTGCCAGGAACCAGTGTTCTGGAATTTATGGAAAAGGTGGACGGCGTGGAATTTGTGGTAGAGGGAGATGAGGACACCCAGATTACCATTGGGCTTGCGGATGACACAGCCTATGAGGTATTCGTGGGTGGTGAGAGCATCGGAGCTATCAAGACGAATTTCGGAGGAAAGCTATCCTTAAGTGTGGAGCTGGAGACAGCAGGTGAGGTTCCCGTGAAGGTGGTACAGATTTAAAAGATGGCAAAGACAAAAACATCTACTGTTTTTTTCTGTAATAGCTGTGGGTATGAGTCCTCTAAGTGGATGGGGCAGTGTCCGAGCTGTAAGGAATGGAATACTTTTGTAGAGGGGATGGCTGTGAGCAAATCCCCTCATGGGGGCGGTTATGGGGCGCCTGCCGATAGGCTGCGCAGAGCCGCCCCTACTGTGCTATCTGAGGTGACCGTCAAAGCAGAAGACAGACTGGTCACTGGCATCGGGGAGTTGGATAGAGTGCTGGGCGGGGGCATCGTACAGGGCTCACTGACTCTGGTGGGTGGTGATCCGGGGATAGGAAAATCTACGCTTCTGCTGCAGGTATGCCGCAATCTGGCAAACCAGGGCAGGCGTGTACTTTACATTTCCGGAGAGGAGTCTCTAGTCCAGATTAAGATGCGGGCAGACCGGATTGGCCAGTTCTCGGACAATATGCTTTTGCTGTGTGAGACAAATCTGGCAGAAATTGCGGAAGTCATCCGCTCCTGTGGACCAGAGGCAGTGGTTATCGATTCTATCCAGACCATGTACAATGAGAATGTGTCTGCAGCGCCAGGCAGTGTGTCCCAGGTGCGGGAATCTACGGGTATTCTATTGCAGCTGGCGAAGGGCCTGGGCATATCCGTGTTTATCGTGGGCCATGTGACAAAAGAGGGCACTGTGGCAGGCCCCAGAGTGCTGGAGCACATGGTGGATGCGGTGCTGTATTTTGAGGGGGATGGACATGCCTCCTATCGCATTCTGCGAGGGGTGAAGAACCGATTTGGCTCTACCAATGAAATCGGTGTCTTTGAGATGCGGGAAACGGGATTGGTGGAGGTCCCCAATGCCTCCGAATATATGTTGAATGGCAGGCCAGAAAATGCCAGTGGCTCTGTGGTAGTGGCCACTTGTGAGGGCACAAGGCCCCTGCTAATAGAAATTCAGGCATTGGTGTGCCACAGTAATTTTGGGCTTCCCCGGAGACAGACCACTGGGACAGATTTCAACCGTGTGAACCTGCTGATGGCTGTGCTGGAGAAGCGCTCTGGGGTACAGCTTGCCTCCTGTGATGCCTATGTAAATATTACGGGAGGTCTGAAAGTGCTGGAGCCAGGCATTGATCTGGGGATAGTGATAGCCATATTATCCAGCTTTCAGAATCGAGTGCTAAGCCCGAAGCTGGTGGCCTTTGGAGAGGTGGGCCTAAGCGGTGAAGTCAGAGGCGTCAGCATGGCAAAGCAACGGGTGGCTGAGGCGGAAAAGCTGGGCTTTGAGATCTGCTTCCTTCCTGCTGTATGCGTGGAGGAGTGCGGCAGGCCCAGGGGGATGAAGATCATAGGTGTGAAGACAGTACAAGACATGATAGACAGGCTCTTTTGCGCCCGGTGAGACTTTCCCTAATTTTTTCAAAAAAACTATTGATTAACCACCAAGGGTTGTGGTATAATGATTTTTGTCGGCGGTAATCGACATACAGGGGAATAGTACAATGGTAGTGCGGCGGTCTCCAAAACCGTTGATGGGAGTTCGATCCTCTCTTCCCCTGCTTGCAAAAAGAAGTGTCAATGCGTGTTGTTTGAGGCATCGTTGACAGTTCTTTTTTTATGCACACGGGCACCCAAAGCACTAAAGTGCTTGGAAATATGTCAGCAGAGGCTGAGGGGTGCCCGCATATGGGAGAATTTGCAGGCTATGGAAGGGGGTTTTGCTATGGATGAGAGAGAACAGCTAGAGAAGGCTTTGACAGCTTTAAGGGAGTTTGTGTACAGGCTGGCAGTGGAGGCTGGCGAAGAAGAGGGGTACGGAGAGCGCTTGTGGGAGGGAATTCGGCAATCTGGCGGATTGCTGCAGGAGCTGGCCTATTATTATGACAATGGGCAATTTCTGTGCAAATATGAAGTGGCAGGCTACACGCTGGCAGATATATTGGTGTGGCAGGTGGATCATTCCAAGCTTTACATGGACAGGCCGGAGGATATGAACCGGTACAGACAGCCCAGGCTCCTGCTGGCTTCCTTCGACACAATGCTGCAGATGGAGCGAAATCCACAGGTGTTTGCAGAGAAGATGCGCTGCGAGACAGGACAGGATATTCAGTAGACCCCATGTGGCTTATTGGATATGCTGTCCCAGGGGACAGCTGGAAGCTTGGGGATTTTTACAATGAAAAGACAAAAGCACTCACGAACAAACCCTGCAT
>CANRZC010000195.1 GCA_947644185.1 uncultured Acetatifactor sp. | reverse complement strand
TTCTGCATATTACGTGCCCCAATTTGGATGACATCAACGTATGGTAAGGCGGCCTGCACATAAAGAAGGTGTGCTGCAATCACACATCTCCAGTGAAATGCAGCACACCTTTTGCTTTTTCTAAAGACGACTTCATTGTCATCCCTTTCAAATCAAATCGTATTTTACCACATCTAAATTCACAGTGCCATCCGCGATAAAGGAAATACCCTTGGCCTCCTGCTCCGTGTACAGAACGGCAGAAAGAACCTGCTCCCCGTCATTGACAAAGACCTCCACACTGAATCTATCCAGAATCATCCGCAGCTTCAGCTCTCCGTCTTTATGGTTTACCTTGCTGCGGCGCTGATGGATAATGGCCTTTCTGGAGCCGGAGAATTTTCTGTCTATCTTCAGTACAGACTCGGCTGGCCGGAAGCTCAGCGAAGTATGATACTGCTCATTCTGGGCAATCCGAACAGAAAACTTCCGATAAAGATCGCAGCCCTCCATGGGACGGACTGTCAGTTCCATATCAACCCTGCGCCCTTCGATGCCTTCAAGCTTGGTCATACCGGAAACAGTAACTCCTTCATAGGCAATCCGTCCCCTTCGCATCTCCTCCAGCTCTCGAATAGGCTTTTGATACAGCCTACCGTTCTTGATAGACAGCTCTCTGGGCAGACTCATCTGGCCGAACCATGCCTCCTCCTGGATTCTCCTGTGATTGCAGGTGTCCCAGTTCTGCATCCATCCGATCATTACCCGACGTCCATCAGGGGTCAGAATCGTCTGTGGCGCATAGAAGTCAATGCCATAGTCAATAGACCGACTTGCTTCTTCCCTAAAATCCTCTGTCTCTGTGTCATAATCTCCAATCAGGCAAAGGGTGCCATTCCCATTATGGAATTCAAATCCTGCAGGAAGCATGTCCTGAGGGCTGGTAATCAGCACCCACTTCCCGTCTAATGGGAAGAAATCGGGGCACTCCCACATTTTCCCAAAGCGGTTTCTGTTCTCCGCCAGCACCTTTTTGTAATGCCATGCAAAGCCGTCTGGACTGGTGAAAAGCAAAATCTGTCCGCTGCCATCCCCTGGCCTGTTCCCAATAATACAGCGGTAGGAGCCATCCTTCTCTCTCCACATTTTCGGATCCCGGAAATCATACCTGCTGCAGCCTTCTGGGAGATCTGTTTCATCTAAGACTGGATTCTTCTCATATTTCACATAATCTGTGCCATCCCCCACTGCCAGGCACTGGGTCTGCACCTCCTGACAGCTCCCGTCTGCCTGCCGCTCCTTTACTACTCCTGTGTACATCAATAGCTGTCTGCCATCTGGCAAAGTCAATGCGCTTCCAGAAAAGCACCCGTCTCGATCATAGATTTCATCAGGTGCTAACGCCGCGGGAAGATACTCCCAGTGCAGCAGGTCCTCACTCACTGCATGCCCCCAGTGCATGGGACCCCAATGGGAATCATAGGGATGGTACTGGTAAAACATATGGTATTTTCCATCATGCCAACTAAATCCATTGGGATCATTCATCCATCCCACTCGGGGAGAAAGGTGAAAATCCGGTCTCTCCTCCTTTTGAATAGCCTTTCCAAAGGTCTCCTCATATTTGCGCGCTTCCCATAATGTCTGGCTTGTCATAATTGCTTTCACGCTCCTTTATCTCGTATTATACTTCCCGTCCTCTTTACTGCTATAGCACATTTGTATATTTAGTATGCCATTTATTTCGCAATCCTGCAATGACTTTTTCCTAAAATATCCTTAAAAACCCCAGCAGCAAATAGGGGTTCAAATACCCCTCCAAGATACATCCTGCCGCAAATACCGCCAGGATAGCCAAAAGCCCCCCTGCCCTTTTTAGCAGAAATCCCTTATCCACTGCCCGAAATTCTCCTCGCACATAAATCCCCCGAAAGAGCTCTTCACACCATCCCAGGAGAAACAGCATGGCAGGCACATAAAGCAGGTAATGCGGAAACATGCCGCTCAAAGCCAGCAATATCCCCTTTAACCCATAGCGCAGTGACAGAGAAGCCAAAAAAGCCCCTGCGGACATGCCATACCAGAAGGCCGCTCCCATGCAAGCCACCAGCCCCAGGTATGTGGTAGACAATACCACCAATATCAATATCCTGCCCAGCCGCTTTCGAAAAACATAACAAAAAAGAGCATTGCTGTCCACTGTCATATACTTCATATGGTACAGGGTGTATTCATCAAATAACCCTGTCTCGCCCAGCAAGATGCTCTTTCCTATATTTATCACAATGATTCCAAGCAACAACCCTGCCCCGAAACAGACTAAAAAATTCCGCTGTTTGGACAGGAACTGTCTTCCCATTAACTGCATTTGCCCACCGCCCTTTTGAAGTTATGGCACCCCACTGGAATGCTCTTCTTCCATTGGAATGCCTTTCTTCCATTGGAATGCCTTTCTTCCATTGTATGCGATGGGCCTATCATCTATGCCCATTCAGAATATCCAGATGTCCACTTACTTTCTAGTACAGCTGGCATATTCTCTTTATCCCGCCAGTCTCTGCTCCAATCCCTGGGTGCCCTGTGCATATTGCTCCAAGAGCTTTTCCACACTTACCAGCTTGACGCAAAGCACAAACAGATCCGTTGCCTGGGCCAGCTCCTCCGGCGAGGGATACGTGGGTGCAATACGGATATTGCTGTCCCGGGGATCCTTGCCGTATGGATAGGTAGCACCTGCCCCTGTCAGCGTAACGCCAGCTTCCTTGCACCTGGCAACGATTGCCTTTGCGCAGCCCTCCATGGACTCAAAGGAGATAAAGTAACCACCGTTTGGCTTGGTCCATTCACCAATCCCGGTGCCATCCAGTTCCTCCCCCAACACCTTCAGCACAGCCTCAAATTTAGGCCGCATCAGGGCAGCATGCTTTCTCATATGGGCCTTGATCCCCTCAAAGTTCTTGAAATACCATACATGGCGAAGTTGGTTGATCTTGTCGTGGCCAATGGTCTGTATGGTCATCGTCTTCCTGATGCAGTCCAGATTGCCCTTGGATGATGCAATCGCTGCCACCCCTGCACCGGAAAAGCTGATCTTGGAGGTAGATGCAAACTCATATACCATATCGGGATTGCCCGCTTTCTCACACTCACTTAAGATGTCCAGAATGCTTTCCTGCCGCTCTTCCTCCTCATAGAGATGATGCACCGCGTAGGCATTGTCCCAAAAAATACGAAAATCTTTCGCCGCTGGCTTCAGATTGGCAAATCTTCTCACTGTCTCATCGGAATAGGTATAGCCCTGGGGGTTCGAATATTTGGGCACACACCAGATACCCTTAATGCTATCATCCTCAGACACCAGTCGCTCCACCAGATCCATGTCTGGCCCCTGGGGCGTCATGGGCACTGTAATCATCTCAATGCCAAAATGCTGGGTAATGGCAAAATGTCTGTCATAGCCGGGAACAGGACAGAGAAACTTCAGCCGATCCTGCTTGCACCAGGGCGTGCATCCCATGACACCGTGTGAGTAAGCACTGGAAACCGCATCATACATAATGTTCAAGCTTGCATTGCCATACACAATCACATTTTCCGCTTTAACCCCCATAATGTCTGCCATCATATGCTTTGCCTCAGTGAGTCCGTCCAGCACACCATAATTGCGGACGTCCACACCTTCCATACTTTTCATCTCACTGTGGGAATTCAGAACATCAAAAATATCCATTCCCATATCCAACTGAGCCACAGAGGGCTTTCCTCTGGACATATCCAGCTTCAGGCCTTTTTCTTTTTCTTTCTCATAAGCTTTTTCCAAATCTGCTTTCAATGCCAGCAATTCTTTTTTGCTCAATTCCCGATATGCTTTCATGTTATCCTCCATCCCATGCGCCGCCAGGGCACCTCTTTTTATCTTATAATCCTCGCACCCACGTATCATTGTATACAATCAGGCACTTGCATTATCATACTATATACCCTTTTGATACACAAGAGGTAATATAACAAATTTGACGGCAAAATTTGACGGCAATTAGTGAAAATGTATAAGGGACATCAGATTTGCTTTCTGATGTCCCTTTTGTTACATTTTCCCTATTCAATTTTTATGATTATTTGGCATAATCAATGACACGGCTTTCGCGAATGACATTTACCTTGATCTGTCCGGGATATTCCAATTCAGCTTCAATCTGCTTGGAGATATCCCGCGCCAACAGCACCATATCGGTATCTGTAATCTGTTCCGGAACGACCATCACGCGGACTTCCCGACCTGCCTGAATAGCAAAAGACTTATCTACACCTTTGAAATTGTTTGTGATTTCTTCTAACTTCGTCAACCTGCTGGTATATGTCTCCAGCGTCTCCCTTCTGGCCCCAGGCCTAGCGGCAGATATGGTATCTGCAGCTTGTACAATACATGCGATCAGAGAAGTAGGTTCCACATCGCCATGATGTGATTCCACGGCATTGATGACCGTGGCGTTCTCTCTGTACTTCCTACAGAGCTCCACACCCAGCTGGATATGGGAACCTTCCATCTCATGGTCTACCGACTTGCCGATGTCATGGAGCAGTCCGGCACGCTTCGCGATGCGCACATCGAGCCCCAGCTCCGCTGCCAGCAGCCCCGACAGCTGTGCCACCTCGACGGAATGCTTCAGAGCGTTCTGTCCGTAACTGGTCCTGAATTTCATCTTGCCCAGCAACCTGACAAGTTCGGGATGGATGCCATGCACGCCGACTTCCAGCGTGGCGGCCTCTCCCTCTTCCTTGATCATGATTTCCACTTCCTTCTGGGCCTTCTCCACCATCTCTTCGATTCTGGCGGGATGGATTCTTCCGTCTACAATCAGTTTCTCCAATGCGATCCGCGCCACTTCCCGGCGGATAGGATCGAACCCGGACAGGATGACCGCTTCCGGCGTGTCATCGATAATCAAATCCACGCCTGTCATGGTCTCCAGGGTACGGATATTCCGCCCCTCTCGTCCGATGATCCTTCCCTTCATCTCATCGTTCGGAAGCTGCACCACGGAAATCGTGGTCTCGGACACATGGTCTGCCGCGCATCTCTGGATGGCGGACACC
>CANRZC010000194.1 GCA_947644185.1 uncultured Acetatifactor sp. | reverse complement strand
CACAGAATCATATTCTTTCTCTCCGCCAAAGATGCAGGAGGGAAATTCTGGCTTATTGGCAGAATCCGGGAAATACTGAGTTTCCAGGCACAGACCGCCACGGCGTTTATATACAGCATCCCCTTTTCCTCTCTGGGCATCGATAAAGTTGCCTGCATAAAACTGCACGCCGGGCAGTGTGGTATACACATCCATCACTCTGCCGCTGGCAAGGGACTTCACAGTAGCAAAATGCCGTAACGTCCCATCCCAGCCATCGATGACCCAGTTGTGGTCATATCCACCTGCAAACTGAAGCTGCGGGAAATCAGCGTCTATTTCTGCCCCTACCTTTTTCGATACTGTAAAGTTCATGGGGGTACCCTCTACCGCAGCAATCTCTCCAGTGGGGATGGACCCTGCATCTGCAGGCGTATAGCTACATGCCCCCAGCCACAGCTCATGGCCTTCTATGCTGCCGCTGCCATGACCCTCCAAATTGAAATAAGAATGGTTGGTCAGATTTAAAATGGTCCTCTTATCGCTGGCGGCATGGTAGTGAAGCCGCAGTTCGTTCTCCTCATTTAGAGAGTAAGTGACCTGGGCTGTCTTTGTGCCCGGAAAGCCCATGTTATCCGGCTGATCCTGCAAGTGGAATGTGACGCTCTCCTCCCCCACAGACGCCTCCCAAAAGCATTTATGCCAGCCTTTTTCCCTATCGCTGTGCAAATTATTTATGCCGTCATTGGCTGCCAGCGAGTAGGTGACACCGTCCAAGTAGAAGGCCGCTTTCCCTATCCTATTTGCGTTGGGACCAATCACCACACCAAAAAAACTGCCGTTTTGCAGATAATCCTCAGCTCTGTCAAAGCCCAGCACCACATCTGCCATGCAGCCCTGTCTGTCCGGAACTTCTACCCGTACCAGAGCAGCACCTATATTCGCCACGGACACCCGCATGCCATTTTTATTTTCTATGGTATAGAGCTTGACCTCTCTGCCATCTGAAAATTTTCCAAAAGAACTAATCGTAACTGCCATATTCTTCCTCCTCATTCCACCTCACTGCACATACACCAAAAAAACAATTGGTGCAAGTCTGGAAGAATGCAAAGCGAACAAAGTTTGCTTTGCATTCTTTTCGCCTTTTACACTTCAACACGCCCCTCCAATGCTCGCAAAAGAGTCACCTCATCAATGTATTCCAGATCTCCTCCCACAGGCACACCGCTGGCAATGCGGGTGACTTTGATACCTGTAGGCTTAATGAGCTTGGCAATGTACATGGCCGTAGTCTCGCCCTCTAAGCTGGAGTTTGTGGCGATGATAACCTCCTCCACGTCCTCCCGCAGCCTCTCCATCAATTCCTTGAGCCGAATATCTCCTGGCCCAATGCCCAGCATGGGAGAGATTGCCCCGTGAAGTACATGGTACACGCCCTCGTATCTGCCCGTCTTCTCATAGGCCGCCAGATCTCTGGTGTTTTCTACAACCATGATAAGTCCATGGTTGCGCTTCTGGTTGGCACAGACAGGACAGACTTCTCTGTCTGTCAGGGTAAAGCACTCCTTGCAGTAGCGGACGTTTTCTCTGGCCTCCACAATCACATCTGTCAGACGCTTCACCTTGTCCTTTGGCATATTGATCAGATGAAATGCCAACCGCTGGGCGGATTTGCTGCCAATGCCTGGAAGTGCAGCCAATTCTTCTATTAATTTATTGATATGTCCACTATAGAGATCCATCAGAAGGGCAGACCTCCCAGTCCCCCTGTCATCTTGCCCATCAGCTGATTTCCTGCCTCATCTGCCTTGCGGAGTGCCTCGTTCACCGCTGCCACGATTAAGTCCTGGAGCATCTCCACGTCCTCAGGATCCACCACTTCCTCAGACAGTGTTACCTTTAGAAGCTCCTTCTTGCCATTCACTGTGGCCTCCACTGCACCACCGCCTGCAGCAGCTGTAAATTCCTTTGTCTCCAGTTCCTTTTGGCCTTCTTCCATCTGACGTTGCATCCTCTGGGCCTGCTTCATCAAATTCGCCATGTTCCCGGGCATAGCGCCTCCCGGAAAGCCTCCTCGCTTTGCCATCTTCTAATCCTCCTGTTCCAGTTGTACATTCAACTGTCTACATTACTCTTCTTCCTCTATCTCCATCTGGATGACCTGTGAAATGTCTACATAATTGTCTGCAAACTCCTGTTCCTCGCCCACTGTCTGGATATTGACCTCTATGTCTTTTCCAGAAAAGTCGCTGAGCAGTGCCTCCAGCAGCGCCTTGTGCTCAGGCTGTCTGGTAAAATAGTCTGAGGCCATGCCATCCGTAAATACCACCATCAATCGATTGTCTCCTCCCAGGCTAAGCCTGGCAGATTTTAAGTAAATGCGCATAGGGTTTTCCGCACTGCCTACAATTGCCGGCCATTTGGACACTATCTGTCGCACATCCTCTGGAATGGCTTTGGGCAGCTCTGGCTTTTGCCTGGTTCCTGGCTTGCCTGGCTGGGAGCCTGCACCTTGTGCTGTCCCTACGCCCTGCGTGGCACCGCCCGGAGCTGTGGCAATTACCATGCCCTGTTCCAGCTTCTCCTCCACCTGACGGATACGGTCCAGTATGGTATCGCTCTCTACCTCCATCTGGGGCCGGCATAGCTTAATCAAGGCAATCTCCACCAGAATCCGTTTCTGGGCTGACTGGCGTATCTGTCCTGACAAATCCGAAAAAATCCGAATGAAGCGGATAATTCTGTCCATGTCCACCGCCTCAGCCTCTTCTTTTAGGCGCTTTAAGTTGTCCGTGGACATGTCAATAACATCCTCTAAATTATTAGAGGCTTGTACTAGCATTAGGTTGCGCAGATACCAGGTGAAATCTGTCACAAACTGTGTCAGCTCCCTGCCCTGTATCACGATTTCCTCTAACAACTGCACACAGCCCAGCGCATCCCGCTCCAGCACATGGCGCAGCAGTCTGCTGAACACTTCCGTGTCCACTGCCCCCAGCACATCCAAAACCTTGTCATAGGTCAGTTCATGCCCCAGATGGAAAGCTATACACTGATCTAAAAGGCTCAGCGCATCCCGCATGGAGCCGTCTGCCACCTTTGCGATATAGCGCAGGGCCTTATCCTCCACCTGCACATCCTCCTCTTTTGTCAGTTCCTGCATTCTGGCTGTAAGGGTGTCCATGGAAATGCGCTTAAAGTCATATCTCTGGCACCGGGACAAAATGGTAATCGGAAGCTTGTGCACTTCTGTAGTGGCCAGTATAAAAATCACATAGGAAGGTGGCTCCTCCAAAGTCTTCAATAGAGCATTAAAGGCACCTGTGGAAAGCATATGCACCTCATCAATGATGTAGACCTTATACTTTCCCTCTGCTGGAGAATAAGAAACCTCCTCCACAATTTCCCGGATATTGTTCACGCTATTGTTGGAGGCCGCATCAATTTCTATCACATTCATGCTGGCGCCAGCGGCAATGGCACGGCAGATCCGGCACTCACCACAGGGCCCTTCCGCTGTAGGATTCTCACAGTTCACCGCCCGGGCAAGGATCTTTGCCACAGTGGTCTTTCCAGTCCCTCTGGTGCCAGTGAACAGATAGGCATGACCAATGCGGTTAGCTGCCAACTGATTCTTCAGAGTGGTCACAATATGATCCTGCCCCTTCACATCTGCAAGGGTGTCCGGCCGGAATTTCCGGTATAGCGCCATATATGACATAACAGTATTCCTCACTTAAGCGAAGGGCTAAAGCCCAATATATGGAAGGCATACCTGCGCATGCCTTCCATTCTTACAGACCGCCCTATTTTCCAGCAAAAGCCTTACCACAGCAACAGAGGCACTTTCACTTTGTATCAATCGCCAAAGCAAATGCCCAGAAGCTTTGCTTCCTTTACAATAGAAGCATCCGGTGACACAGCCTTTAGCTTCCCTGCCACATCCTCCAGGGGAACACGGACCACTTCACGGTTCTTGTATCCTACCATAAATCCGTACTGGTTGTCCAGAATAAGTTTTCCTGCCTCTGCTCCCAGACGGCTGGCAAAGACACGGTCATAAGGGCAGGGGCTTCCGCCGCGCTGCATATGTCCAGGCACAGTGACGCGTACTTCTATCCCTGTCTTCTTCTGGATGGCCTCAGCTAATTCATAGGATACAGACGGATGCGTCATCTTCTCCAGCTTTTTCTTATACTCCTTTTTCGAAAGCTTTGCGTCCTCTTTTGAAATCGCACCCTCTGCCACAGCGATGATAGTAAAGCCGCTGCCTCTCCGATTCCTGTCCTCAATCTTCTCCACTACTTTCTTGATATCATAGGGAATCTCAGGGATCAGAATAATGTCTGCGCCGCTGGCCATACCGGCGTTCAGGGTCAGCCATCCTACTTTATGGCCCATGACCTCCACAATGAAGACGCGGCTGTGGGATGCTGCTGTGGTGTGGATATAGTCAATGGCATCTGTGGCAATGTCTACTGCACTCTGGAAGCCAAAAGTCATGTCTGTGCCCCAGAGATCATTGTCAATGGTCTTCGGCAGGGTAATCACATTCAGGCCTTCCTTGCTCAAAAGGTTCGCGGTCTTGTGAGTGCCATTGCCACCTAAGACCACAAGGCAATCCAACTGGAGCTTGTAGTAGTTCTGCTTCATGGCTTCCACCTTGTTCAGTCCGTTCTCGTCGGGATCCTGGATGGTCTTGAAGGGAGTCCTGGAGGTGCCCAGGATGGTGCCACCTTTTGTCAGGATACCGGAGAAATCCTTGCCGGTAAGCATCTGAAATTTACTGTAGATCAGGCCCTTGTAGCCATCCTTAAAGCCGTAAATTTCCACCTGTTCATTGCTGTTGTACAGCGTCTTCACCACGCCTCTCATGGCTGCGTTCAACGCCTGGCAATCTCCGCCGCTGGTCAACATACCGATTCTCCTCATGTCTCATATCCTCCTATCATTTTTATTTGTATAAATCTTTTCACACTTCTGTCTAAAATTTTACCCTTTTTAGGAACATTTTGCAACCTTTCTGTAAAAAAACTCTATCTGGCTCTTGCAAAAAATGTTTGGATCCGATAGAATAGGGGAGGTGGATGGATATCCATGGGAATTGGAGTCGTATCGAAGCGGTCATAACGGGGCGCACTCGAAAACGAGTGACCGCTTT
>CANRZC010000193.1 GCA_947644185.1 uncultured Acetatifactor sp. | reverse complement strand
GCTTTTTATTATTATAGGCAATGGGGGTTCCAAATATAAATCCTCTTGACTCCGGGCCTGCTACCACATCGTAGTCTAAATCCTTTACCAAATCCTGCATGGTGTTCACAGCCAGCTGTAACCCCTCCGCATCCTGAAGGACGCTGGTCACATCCCGGAATATAATGCCTTCTTCTGGGAAATCAGGTATGCTTACTACGTATTCTTCCAATTTCTTCATTTTGCTCTACCTCTTTTCTATGTATCTTTATGTATCTTCAATCAAACCAAGGTACGCCTCTGGGGAGTCCTTCGGCTCTCTTTTCTTTCGTCTCAAAGCTTTGCCTTATCTGTAAAATATTTGATAATATCACTGCGAGTGACAATCCCGATAAATACATTTCTATCATCTACCACCGGTACAAAGTTCTGACTTTTCGCTCTCTCCAGTAAATTCTCCATAGCCGTATCAATACAAGCCGGTTTCACTTTACCATTCTGCAGAAAATCCCGAACAGTAGCCTGCTCCAGATTTTTCAATGTAATATTTTCCAGGCTCTGATTATATGCCAGAATATTCCACAGGAAATCCGCTACGCCCACTACGCCTACATATCTATCTTCTTCATCAATGACTGGTATGGCAGAAAAGCCACTTCTTCGGAGTTTCTCAAGTCCCTGCCGCAGCGTCATATCGTCCCGCAGATAAGCCACCTCCGCTTTGGGCAATAAAAAGGATGCGATATTCATTTCTCATCTCCCTTGTCATCCGTATCCACCACCTCTGCAAACGTACTGTCCACAGTCTCCAACTCATCAAAATACTCCCTTGCTTTTCTTGCCAGATAAATACAGGTAACGCAATCTGTGATACCGCTGAAAATCAGCCCAGCACCTAATAGCTGAAGAAACAGTAGCGCTGCGTCCAACGCATTGGCAATAAGTCCTATCCCAAAGATCACATTGACTGCTGCCAGAATCAGCATAACAACCCAGTTGCCATAATTCATCCGTTTCATATCTATCACATCCTGCAGCTTCCTGCAGCCACTAGCCACCACCAGAACACCCAGTATCACCGGCACTAGGGAGATAATCCACTCCACCTTATAAAGGAAGAGGATGCCCACCGCTATACTCACCAGTCCATATCCAAAACCATTCCGGTAATAATTCAAACTGGCCTCTCGCAGCAGATAACTGATCATGGACACAGCACCTCCCACAATCAGTAAAATGCCAATCAGATAACCTAAAGTCTTCACCATGGTATCCGGAATCGCCAATGCCACTATACCCAATACAATGTATAACACCGAAGACAGGAGCGTCTCCCATTTTATCTGTTTCAAGAGTTTCTTCATCGTCTGACATCCTCTCCATCCACTATATTCATTTATTTCCTACCACAGCACTTTTTGTACTTTTTACCGCTTCCGCAGGGGCAGGGGTCATTGGGGTAAACCTTTGCTTCCTTTACAATCGTAGTGGAGGATTTCTGCTCCTTGTAGAGGGCTTTTCTAGTCTCTTCGTCGAAGATATCGTTCCACTCCTCCAGATTGTAGAGCCAGTCCGCCTCTGCAGCCACCATATTTTTGTACAGCCGCTCCTTCTCAAAGCCCAGGTTCACTACCGTATCCTCCTCCATCTCTTCGATGGGGTTGGGCTCCTTTAAGCTGTCATTGATGCCATCCAGAAAGCCTGTCATGGTCTTTATGGACACCTGATATTTGTCAGCCAGCTCCTTTACAGTCCCCTGCACCACCTGGTCCGGGTTCTTTAAAAGCTGGGCATAGATTTCTTTCTCTTCCTGAAAATATGCAGCCCAAAGCTTTTGGAGCTTGTCCTGTCCAACAGACTCGTCATATGCCTCTTCTCTCCATTTTTCCAATAATGCCATATCTACCACCTTTTTCAATTCCACCGGCCTTTTACCGGCTGTATTTTTGATGGACTCTTAAAATGTCCACCACTTTTATCAGTATATAACAGATTGCCTTTTTGCACAATAAAAATATTTTCAAAAATTTCCCCATCCTGTATAGAGACTGTATTTCGGGGCAAACTATTCCATGTCAAGGAACCCCCTCCTTTGATAGAAATCCCGGACTTGGCTTTCTGTGCAGGTCCGGGATTTTTTGTATGCCCATTCCACCTCATTCCATTCGCAGCTGCATCCTCCTGTTGCCAACAGAAAACAAACATGCTACAATCACAAAAGAGATACAAAATATCCACAGAAACGAGGAAGCTATGAAAGAGACAAAAAAACAGAAGCAAAACGAGAAAAGGAGCTCCAGACAGATCGTGGCCATGATCGGCGTCCTGCTGCTGGTTCTCCTGTATATCATTACTCTTATCGCTGCCATTGTAGACAGCTCCCAGTCCGCCAAATGGTTCCGGATCTGCCTGGTGGCCACCTTCGCCCTGCCCATAGTTATCTGGCTCTATTCCTGGATGTATGGCAGGCTTACAGGGAAATCCGCCATCGGTGATCCAAATATCCCGGATCCTGCCAGAGAGCCCTCTGACAACAGCACATCCCCTGTGCCGGAAAGCTCGCTCCATGGAGGTGCCTCTTCCACAAACAGAGAGGAATAGCCCCCTGCACATCCATGTTCAACAGACTCCCAGCCCTCGCAGCTCCTCCTCCGCCTGATCCTTGGTCTGGAAGCAGATACCGTGGATTCCCAGCGCTCTGGCCGCCTCTATGTTGGCCACAGTGTCATCCAAGAATACACTTTCGTCTTCCTTTAGGGAATATCGAGTTAGCAACCGCCTGTAAATCTCCAGGTCAGGCTTGATCACCTTCTCCTGATAGGACAGAATACCGCCATCCGTATAAGGCATAAAGTCCAGGGCATCTGCGCAGTCCACAAAGGCCTTCTCCGAGAAATTGGACAGATAATAGATTCTGTAGCCTTTTGCCTTCAGCTCCTTCATCCAGGGAATGGCGTAATCCCTCTTTGTCACCATGCCTGTGACATTGTCATAAGCCCGCCGCAGTTCCTCTGCAATCTCAGGATCCTTTGCGATAAAAGCCTGCATCAGCTCCTCCAGGGACCATACGCCACGGTCAATTTCATTCCAGATCGGCGTCTGGACAGAGGCCTTTGCAATCCGTTCTACCATGGCCTCATCAAACCCCTTATCCTGCAGGAATTCCCTCCACCTAAAATCCGTCAATACATTTCCAATATCAAATATAATATTTCGAATCATATTCCTCTCCTTATCCGTTTCCAGTGCTTCCCAGGATCCGTCGACTTATCTCCCAGGGTCTTCGCCCATGATTTCCAACAGTTTTCCAGCCGCCATGCCAAGGGGTGCCTTCCGGCTAGTGACCACGCAGAATTGTCTTTTGGGTATCATCTTATTAAATCTCAGCTCAAACAGCAGCCCGGAATCTAAGCTTTCCATAGCAAAGTCCCTGACCACACATCCGATTCCCAGATTCCGCAGTGCAAACTGGACAATCATATCGCTGGTGGACAGCTCAAATTCTGGCTGCACACTCACTCCATTTTCAGCCAGATAGGCATCCATATAAGTTCTGGTACTGGTGCTTCCCTCCAAAAAAATCAGTGGCAGCTTCTCCAGCTCCTGCAAGTCCAGCATTTTATTTTTATAAGAAATAAACCTGCGGCCAGCGACAAACACATCTTCAATTTCCCTCACAGGCTCTGCACAGATGTCCTCCCCCTCCTCAAAGGGTGCGCTGACCACCCCAAAGTCTATCTTTCCTGCCCGCAAAAGCGCCAAAGTCTCCGGTGTGGGCGCATTGGCCACCATAACCTTGATACTTGGATACCTCTCATGAAACTCCTCCAAAAAAGGCAATAAATAAAAACGGAGCGTCATGTCGCTGGCGCCGATATGCACTTCCCCCAGCTCCAGATTCAGCATCTGCCTCACCTTTTCTACGCCCCGCGCTATCTCCTCGTACCCCTTTTCCACATAAGAGTACAACACTTGCCCCTCACTGGTCAGCCGGACTCCCCTGGAGGCCCTCTGGAACAGAGCCACACCAAGGCTGTGCTCCAATGCTTTCAAGGACTGGCTTACCGCAGGCTGGGAGAGGGAAAGCGCACTGGCCGCACCTGTGACGCTTCCACACTTTGCCGTATAGTAGAATACCTTGAAATATTCCAGATTTCCAACCATACCTCTCCCTCCGCTGCAATCAGTTATCTCTTCACCAGAGCGGACTCTCTGTAAATGATGTCATCTCTCCCAGGTCCATTGCTGACCATGGTAATAGGATAGCCAATCTGCCCTTCGATAAATTCAATATAGTTCCTACAGTTCTCCGGCAAATCTTCGTATTTACGGATACCCCTGATTCCACACTTCCAGCCCGGCAGCTTTTTCAGCACGGGCTTTGCTTTTGCCAGCTTGCTGGTCACCGGAAAATCTGTTGTGATCTCCCCTTCGATATCGTAGCCCACGCACACGGGAATTTCCTCCAGATAGCCCAGCACATCCAGCACAGTAAAGGCTACATCCGTGGTGCCCTGCAGACGACAGCCGTACTTAGACGCCACACAGTCAAACCACCCCACACGCCTGGGCCGTCCAGTGGTAGCGCCGTACTCACCGCCATCTCCCCCACGGCGGCGCAGCTCCTCCGCCTGGTCCCCAAACACCTCGGACACAAAAGCCCCTGCGCCCACTGCGGAAGAATATGCCTTGCAGACTGTCACAATCTGTTTGATTTCATAGGGAGGCAGGCCTGCACCAATGGCGCCGAAAGCCGCCAGAGTAGAGGAGGATGTCACCATGGGATAGATGCCATGATCCGGATCCTTCAAGGTGCCCAGCTGCCCCTCCAGCAATACCGTCTTGCCCTCCTTCAGCGCTTTGTCTAAAAATGCAGAAATGTCACACACATATGGCGCCACCATATCTCTGTATTGGTGGAGTGTTTCCAACAGCTCTTCCGGTTTTATTGTGGGCTTGTGATAGAGATGCTCAAATAGCACATTTTTCATCTCACAGACCCGCTGCGTCTTCTCTGCCAACAGCTCCTCGTCGAAAAGCTCACTTACCTGAAAGCCAATCTTGGCATATTTGTCAGAGTAGAAAGGCGCAATGCCGGACTTTGTGGAGCCGAAGGATTTTCCTCCCAGCCTCTCCTCCTCATACTGATCCAGTAAAATATGGTATG
>CANRZC010000192.1 GCA_947644185.1 uncultured Acetatifactor sp. | reverse complement strand
CTACAAACCATTCAAAAACATTCGCAATCAATTCCATTCTCACACCTCCTAATCAATATTCTTGACAATACATGACAATAGAATTCTGTACTTGAATTCTATTGTAGACGTACCTGGATTCTATTGTATGAAAGGAACTTTCAAACTTATATACTAATCAAACTGTCATTTCCTTTGTGTAAAATCCTTACACTCCTTATTGTCACTGCATGGAATTCGTGCTGTATTGCGAATAATTCTCTTCAATATACTGATTCCAATCCTGCACCAGCTCCTCATAGGATTTTCCCCATTCTGCATTGTACTCATTGTCTGAACAGATATAGGCAATGACTGCCTGTTCCCCATATTGATCTGACAGATAGCCGATAAAGGAAGCGCCCGATTCATAGGAAGAATTCGGATCTGTAAAACCACAGCCATGCACTAAAATATCCCAAAGCTCGGGAACATCCGTCCGCACCTCGATAGGTCTCCCAAGGAAATCTATATATTCCCGAACCCATATTATTGGGCTGCTATTCCAGTCATTGTTTAAGAAGTCATAGGCATATGCATCATATTTATAAGAATAGTATCTGGCAAAACCTTCCGTCTTCCATAGTGTGCTCCAATCATCATAACGTCCGCACATCAGAGAATGGATATACTCATGCATCAGCGAACTCACATTAAGCAAGTGTATATCATAGTTATCTACGCCATAGCCTACATGAAAAACGGAGCTTCCCGTCATACCCTTTCCATTGGCCAGGGTAATGGGAATGTCATTTCTATAACTGTCAAAACCAAATAATTTCTGATATTCCAGCATCTGACCTTCATTGCACTCAAAAAACTTTCTGACTTCTCTATAGTCTTCATGCAGAAAATTCTCTGACACCATAGGGTTTGCCTTCCAGAACCTGTCTTGCCAGTCTTTCTCGATATAAAAGCTTGCATACTTGCAGGCCGCCCCATAGTCCAGCGCCACTCCCCCAAACTGATAACGAATCTCCGTCAGGCTGGCTTCTATGCCGTTTTCTCCATAGAACATCTCCAATGCTTCTTTTGTCTGCGCCATGCCCTCCACAGTTCCTGATGCGGACAGCAGTTCCAGGAACTCCGCTTCAGAATGAGAGAAAAGGTAATCCTCCACAAACAAGCAGGCATTGTTCTTTGACGCTTCCACGTCCTTAGACGAAACGAATTTTTTGTCAAAGCATAGCAGATTCAGGTCGTACAACTCTGGAGCGCTCATTGGCAGAAGCGCCTCCGCCTTCTGGTTATCCCCATCTATCTCCCCGCCGTCCAGTCCTGCCTTTTTACACAGATAATCCGCATACCCATATGCCAGCCCATAATTCCCCCACTCTCCATATCCGGCAAGCAGCACCTTAGCGAGATAATCCGCTGCCTCCCAATGCTGGGGCGAAAGGTACAACCGATTGCCGAAAATGAAAACGCCATCATAGAATTCCTGGCTTAATACTGCCACCTCAATCTCCGGCTGCGGCGCGTCAATGCAGGAGAGCATCCTGTCTGTGGCTTCAATGCAAGCATTTCGTTCTTGCTCCTTGATGGATGTTTCAAAATAGTAGGCAGCATAGTCTGTCTGGGTTTTTTCCATATCTTTGCGAAATGAAAATCCATACATAGGCTCGCTATAGGATACTGTCATCTTTTCATATTCATGATGGGCAGGCTCTGCATTTTGTCCTGTTTCCTTTGTCCCTGATTCTGTTTTGCCTACCTCTGCTACAGGCTCCGATATCTCATGCCCTATTCCTGCTCCAGACTCTGCCCGCGTCTGACCAGAGCCGCAGGCAGTCAATACCATCAGTATGGCGGTGATCAATGAATATATTCTTCTTTTCATGCTAAATTTGCCTCCGACAGCCTTTATAAATATGCTATCTCCTCATTCGCCGGCGCTCTCCAATCCTTTTGATTGAAAGAAATGATTCTATAATAGAATCCAAGAAGGGATTCTATTATCATGATTCTATTATAACATGAGCTACTCAATACTACAATATAACATTACACCTGGGATCTGATACCGCTTTCCTTCCCTAGGCTCTCAGCTTTCCAGCTTAGGAACAGCGCTGTAAAAATCGAGGGGTATGGAGCATTGATACAGCATCATTGCAGCAGAGCCGCAAATCACACCATCCGAATCTCATATACCGGGCAAAGTTCTGCTCTGATAAGCTCCGCCTTCTGGCTCTGTGCCTCCTCCCGTCTCCCTGCCATGGCGGACTCCACATTGACATTTGCGCCCTCTCTCAAAGGTGTGATATAGATTACCATAGGAGCCTGTGCCAGCTCCTGGGCAAAGTCCTTCAGCCCTATCTCCCAGACTGCTCCGTTGGCAAAGTTGTCGTTCACCATCCTGCTGTTCACAAAGGCGTGGCCTACGTCTCCGCTGTAGTCAATCTGCAATCTCACATCCTTGACCCCATCCATGAAATTTTCCGGGAATTCCAGGGTGTATCTGCCAAGGCCCACCTGCTGCACCTTAAGTTTTTGTGTCTCTTCCGGAGCTGGCCATTTTTCTGCATCAAACTCATATGCCCCCAAAACATTCTCCGCGGGGCTTTCCTCCCGTTTTCTGCCCAGGCCGCCCTCCAGCGCCTCTGGCGGGTAGCAGAGTACCTGATTCTGTGCCCTTACTGTCTCCAGCCGGATCCCCCCTTCGTCCTCCAGCAGGGCCTGATCTGTAAATACCAACCTGCCACCGCTTATAATATAGAGCTGACTGGCCAGAGTTCTGTTGACTACCAGAATATGTATGGTCTTCCCCTCTTTGATTACTGTAAAGCTTTCCGCCGTCAGGTTGGCAGGACATACATGGCAGTTTTCCTTCCCCCTGTTCCTGTCCTCATCTGTCGCACTTCCCCTCGCCCCTGATCCCCTCGAACCAGGCTGGGCTGAAAGGCTCTCCTCTGCCACCCTTGCCCCCGGCTCAAAGACAAAGCTGCCCCGCATCCCGTCCGGCACGAGAAAGACAAATGTGACTTCTTTCCCTCTCTCCAGCCTGGTAACCGGCTGGGCCATGGCCTGTACCAGATCGATTCCGTCCAGGTTCAGATGGAAGGGCAGAATCCCATTCTCTTCCGCTCTGATTCCGAACCGGAATGCAATCTCCTCGTCCTTTAGCTGCAGGGTTACGGTCTCATCGGCATGATCTAAAGTCTCCACATGATCCTGATAATTGTTCACAAACAAAAAGCCCCTCTTTCCGTCCGTGCGCACCGCGTACCGCAATGTGTCCACATCCTTCGGATCCAGCCAGGACGCCCCCTGTGGCAGAACGATCTTCAGGCTGCAGAAATCCTCCGCAAAAGCAGTGGCAAAATAGTGGAGGCTCCTGGTTCTGTGATAGGACTCCCGCACCTGCCCAAATTCCCCCAGCGCCGCCTGATAGTCATAGGAAATCTTCGGCACCTGTCCCTCGTTCAGGGAGAGTCCGTTTTTCCCCAGAGGATTGCTGCCGCCCTGGTACATATAATAGCCCAGGAAATTACAGCCAGAGGCCAACTTAATATTGGCCATGGCATCCACGCTTTTATAAGGGAACTGGAAACGGTAATAGTAGCTGCACATCATTCCGCCCCCCATCTCACAGCAGGAATAGGGCTTCTTCTCCGGGGCATAGGCCGGATGGAAATCATAATTGCACTGGGCCTCATTGTTGTGGAAGTCTTGGTAGAGATATTCCTCCGTGGCCGGGTGCTCTCCCTTGTGGGAATAAAAAATCCAGGGTCTAAACGCATAGCCGCCCCACAAAGGCACCATGGAATCCGGCGTGGCAGCGCCTCCCCAGCCGGTGCAGGTGTAGAATACCGGCGTCAAGCCGCACTCCGCGGCCAATTCTTTTAGCCGCAGCATATAGGCATTGCCCTCATCTCCGCCAAATACCCACTCATTGGAAATGCCCGTGGTCATCTCCCAGGGCGCAGAGGAATGCATATATTCATTGTCGATCTGCACTCCTATGATGGGACCGCCATCCTGGAAAAACATCCCCTTCACCTGGGCCGCCACCTGGCTGTACAGCTTTCTGACACAGGATAAGAACCCTTCGCTTAGCTTGCGCACCTCAAAGGGCTTGCCGTAGAGCCAGTCCGGCAGACCGCCATTTCGCACCTCACCATGGTCAAAGGGGCCCACCCGCAGAATGACATAGAGGCCATGCTTTTTGCACAGACCAATAAATCTGCCCAAATCCCGGCATCCCGTAAAGTCGAATTTCCCCTCTTCCTCCTCATGGTGAATCCAGAACACATAGGTGGCGACCACATTCAGTCCCCCCATCTTTATCTTGATAATCTCGTCCTCCCACCTGCTCGGGGACATACGGCTGAAGTGGAACTCGCCGCTGATCCCAAAAAACGGCCTGCCGTTTCGCTCCATGTAGTAGTTAGTAAAGGAAAGCTCTGTGCCGTCCTTGCTCTTCCCGCAGAAATCTTCCCCCAGAAAGTATATATTTTTTGCGGTAACATTCTGTAATGACAATTTGTATTCCATGCCTTTTGTCTCCTCTCCTTTTGTTGGTTTTATATCTTTGCTATTTGATGTCTCTAGCTATTTTATTGACGTCGCTGCTATTTTTTCTATCATACAATATTTTCCGTTTGCCATACAAGTGCAAAATTTGCCCAGTAGTTTATAAAAATTGCGCAGATGCAGACAATCAAATAGGAAAATCCTCTCTCCTACTCGCCGCGCGGATCTGCGCATTAAAAAACGTTGCGCAGAGAATCCTCCACTCAACGCTTTCTAAATCTGGTTATCTTTTTCCAATTTTCCGGAAAACCCATTTTCTCATACAATTCCTGTTCCGATATACTATCATGTTTCTTAAGGTATTTATCAAGCAAGGCCTTCAATTCTTTTATGAATTCCTTATACCAGCCATCCCTCAATAGATATCTTAATGCCACGACTACCGAAAACAAATCATTTTTTCCGTAAATATATTGTGTACCTTTTTTCGTGATATTCAACTTTTTATGTATCGAAAAATCCGGGATACTGTCCGTTGTTATATATGTAAATAACCGTTCTCCATGAGCACATACATTTCTGAATTTTACCAGCACAGTTAAAATGGATACCATTTTTCTTTCATTGATATACCCGACCTGACTCTAAAGGACGAAACG
>CANRZC010000191.1 GCA_947644185.1 uncultured Acetatifactor sp. | reverse complement strand
CCATCCAGCAGCTTGCCATGAATGTGCTGAGCATTCACACCCACAGAGGGCTATATGTGCTGGCCTACCGTAAGCTGCAGCTGGATGTAAAGAGACACCTCCTGCGGCCAGAGGAGGATATCACCATCTGTACAGAGTATAGCTACGGAGAGGTGAAAGAAAATATCCGCAGATACCTGGACGGGGACGATTATGAATTGCTGGAGGACTTTGAGAAGAATCAGGAGAAAATCAAGGACTGTGTCATGCGCCGCAGCCACCAGGTGATGGGGGTGGATGATATGCCTTATATCATCGGCCTGGGCATGGACATTCCCCTAGACCTGCACAGGGAGTACCAGGCGATGATAAAGCAATACAGAGAAGACAGGGCTCCGGTGCCGCTGAAAGCATTTTTCGGGGATTTGCTGGATCGACCTGTGCGCAGGAAGAATTATCCGCTGGCTTTGATCAACCAGCAGATCAATCTGGATCAACTGTTGGCCATTCACAATGCCATGAAATATCCGGTGGCATATATCCAGGGGCCGCCTGGCACTGGCAAGACCAATACCATTTTAAACACCATTATCACAGCCTTTTTTAATGAGAGGACTGTGCTTTTTGCCTCTTATAACAACCACCCTATCAACACTGTATTTGAGAAACTGACAGATATGTCATATCAGGGGAAAAGGATTCCTTTTCCTGTGCTACGGCTGGGAAATATGGAAAAGGTGAGAGAGGCTGTGGGGTACATAAAAGACCTGTACCAGCAGGCCCAGAGTATTACCGTGTTCGAGGGAACGCTGGACAGGAGAAAAGATCACAGGGCCAACCGGGCGAAGGCATTATCAGAGCTGCTGCGAAAATACGAGGAGGTGCTGGACTTAAAGGAGCGGGATGAGACATTGAACCGGCTATTAGAGTACCAGAAGCGGGTGCAGATATCCATGGAGATGCTGCCTTTTCAGGCGGACCTGCAGGGACGTCAGCTACGGCAGATTCGGGACAGAATCGGACGGGTAGGAGAGATTACAGAGGGCGATGCCATTGCCCTGCTGGACAATGATGTGGAGGAGCTGCGCAAATATCTGTATTATACATCGGCCCGCTATCTGCAAAAATTGGATGACAAGAAACATAGCAAATTGCGGGAAATTCTATTCGCCATGGAAGAAGAGGAACAGGTGCCGGCTTTTACAAAATATTTGAGTGAGACCGCAAATGTGAAAAAGCTTCAGGAAATTTTCCCTGTTATCATTACCACCTGTATCTCCGCGCACAGACTGGGAGAGCCGGAGCCTATGTTTGACATGGTCATCATGGACGAGGCCAGCCAGTGCAACACAGCAGTGTCCCTGGTGCCTGTGCTCCGGGGAGAGAATTTGATGTTAGTGGGGGATCCGCAGCAGCTCAGTCCAGTGATTCTGCTCGATCAGGCTGTCAGCCAGAAATTGCGAAAAAAGTATCATGTGCCAGAGGAATACGATTACTGCAAGAATTCTATTTACAAGACATTTCTGGCCTGCGACGCAGTCAGTGACGAGGTGCTGTTACACAATCATTATCGCTGCCATCCCAAAATCATTGAATTCAACAATCAGAAATATTATAATTCCAAGCTTCAGATCTGCTCTGAGAGCAGGGAGGAGCACCCACTTTTGTATGTGGATGTGAAAAATGAGGGGGAGTGTGAGCGCAACACAGCGCCGGGGGAGGTGGAGCAGATCCTTCGCTATGCCCGGCTCTATGGAGACAAAAGGATCGGTGTCATTACGCCCTTTGTAAACCAGCGGAAACTGATTGAGGAGGCTCTGGAAAGGAATAGACTACACAATGTAGTCTGTGGGACAGTACATGCCTTTCAGGGGGATGAAAAGGATGTGGTATTATTCTCCACTGCCCTTACGGATCAGACCCAGACAGGCACTTACGAATGGCTGAAAAACAATAAGGAGCTTATCAATGTAGCCACCTCCCGGGCGAGGGACAAGCTGATTGTACTGGCTGATTCCAGGAATCTCAATAGGCTCCACAGACAGAACACAGAGGACGATCTGTATGAGCTGGTGGAATATGTGAAGAAGAACGGAGAATCCCGTGTGACGCCAAAGAAGGTGGGCTCCAGGGCATTGGGGGTGAAGCCCTTTAGCACAGTGACTGAGGAGGCCTTTCTGGAAAATCTAAACCATGCGCTGGAGAATATCTGGCTGTCCCAGAATCGATTTCGTGTGCAGAAGGAAGTTGCTATCAGCCAAGTGTTTCAGGACAATATAAATTACAGCGATTTGTTTTACTCTGGGCGATTCGACTTTGTGGTTTATGAAAAGCAGGGGCAGGCAGATTATCCGGTGTTGGCCATTGAGCTGGACGGCAAAGAGCACTTTGAGGATGAGGTGGTAAGAAATCGAGATCAGAAGAAAAATGAAATTTGTAGAGCCCATCATCTGCAATTGCTCCGGGTAGAAAACTCCTACGCCAGACGATACAGCCATATCAAGGAGATTTTAATGAACTATTTCTCTATTAGACACTAATTTTCAGAAAACGGTGATTTTATTTCTAGGGAAAATATGTTAAACTAAGCATATATACCGCTGAAGCGGTAGGACGGGAAGCAAGAAAATATTTTCAGGTTACAGGGTGAAAGGCAGAAAGGAGAGATTATGCAGCTAAGAGAAAAAGAATTGACATGGGTCCAGGAGACACTGGACAGAGTGGCCCACAAAATGGAAAAGGTCAGTGAGAGGTCAAAGGAAAAGATCCCTTACACCACTGTGAATGGTGTTCACGATGACTGGTCCGGGGAGAAAATCGGCTGGTGGACCAATGGCTTTTGGGGCGGCATGATGTGGCAGCTGTATGCGCTGACTGGAAAGGAATCATATAAAGAAATCGCTGAGGACAATGAGCGAAAGCTAGATGCCTGCCTGATGGATATCAACATGCTGGATCACGACAATGGCTTTAAATGGCTGCCCACCGCTGTGGCCAATTATCGGATGACAAAGAATCCTGCCTCTCGAAACAGAGGGCTTTTGGCAGCGGTGAATCTGGCTGGGCGCTACAACAATGTGGGAAATTTCATTCGCGCCTGGAACGATTGGGGCACAGACGATCACAGAGGCTGGGCGATCATTGACTGCATGATGAACCTGCCCCTGCTCTACTGGGCCAGTGAGGAGACTGGGGACCCCAGATTTTCGCAGATAGCTGTAAGCCATGCCAACACCGCAAAGGACAGCTTCATCCGGGGGGACGGCTCTGCCAACCACATTGTGGAATTTGATTTGGAGACTGGGAAAATGGTGAGAAGCTACGGCGGCCAGGGCTACGGCCAGGGGTCCTCCTGGACCAGAGGCCAAGGCTGGGCGCTGTACGGCTTTACCTTAAGTTATCTACATACAAAGGATCCGGCATATCTGGAGACCGCTGAGCGGGTGGCAAACTATTTTATTGCCAATATTCCAGAGAGCGGATTCATCCCTGTAGACTTTAGACAGCCTTTGGAGGTAAGCTATGAGGATTCCACCGCAGCAGCCATTGCCTCCTGCGGCCTGATAGAGCTGGCAAAGCTGAAAGAGGGAAGGCAGAGCAGGATTTATCTGGATGCCGCCCTTAAGATGCTGCAGGCCCTGGCGGAGAACCGAGTCCGCTGGAACGAGATGGAGGACAATCTCCTGGAGAAGTGCACAGCGGCCTATCATGATAAGGACCATGAGTTCTCTATTATCTATGGAGACTATTATTTCCTGGAGGCTTTGATGAAGCTGGGGGGGAAAGAGATATTTATCTGGTAAAAGTGTGAGAAGAAGTTCTAGGCGGTCAAAGGACGCCCGCCAAGAACTTCTAGGATTGCAAGCGAATAAATTCGCTATGCAATCCGTTCTCACACGGAAGAATGCCCGAAGTGCATGGGCATTCTTCCAGACTTGCACCGATTTTTCGTGGCAACAGAACTGCGTTCTGTTGTGTTTTGGGTGTTTATGATAAGATTGGGGCTGTTGTGTTTTTTGGGAGATTGAGGGCCTGGGGATGGGTATCTATCCAGGCATGTTCTGGGGCGGGGCCTGTGGAATCCCTGACTATGAGGGATGCGCGCAGCAAAATAGAGCCAATGGGAACATGATTCAGCAGGCTGGACAGGGCGTAGAAGCCACATTTTCCCAGGGCAAGTCTGTCCTGACGGATGGTGGTCAGGGAGGGCTGCATATGGGCCGTCATAGGCAGATCGTCAAAGCCTATGATGCTGACATCCTGGGGGATACGGATCTCTCTGTCCTCACATTCCGTGATGGCGGAAATGGCCCGGACATCGTGGGAGAACAGGATGGCAGTGACACCCTGGTCCATGAGCTTAGGGATATATTTTCGGGTGGAATCGTTTACATAGTAGCCCAGGCCGATATAATTTTCGTTGATTTCAAGACCATATTTTTCCATGGCACTCAAATAGGCATTGTATCTGGCCTTCAGGATGTAAGACTCCAGAGGGCCGGACAGAAGGCCTATTTTTTTATGCCCAAGGGAAGTCAGGTACTTCACTGCCAGCTCGAAACCTTCTTGGCTATCACAGCCTACAGAGGCTATGTAGGGATTTTCCTTGATATAGTTGTCGTAGAGAACCGCAGGAATTTTGGAAGTACGAAACTCGTGCATCCAGGGATCCAAAAGGGTGAGACCCAGGATGAAGGATGCCTGATAACCGTGCTCTATCATAAAAACGCCGTAGGGAGTGAGCCTTTGGAACTCCATGTCTATGGGAATAATATCCACAGTCCAGCCCTCCGGCTCAGCCATTTGCCGGAATCCCAGGATAATATCGTGTCCGAACTGATTGGGGGTCTGAAAGTCCATATTTTCTACTAAAATGCACAGAGCCTTCCGCTCTTTTTGTAAGCGCTTGTTGGCGTAGCCTAGCTCCACAGCGGTCTCCAGAATCCTTTTGCGCATTTCCTCGCTGACATCTTTGGCGTTGTTTAGGCCTTTGGAGACTGTACTCTTGGAAATTCCCAGCTTTGCAGCAATATCGTTTATTGTAGCCATGAGGAGAACCTCCTGTAAAAATTTTGTGAAAAATGACAATGAATTTATCTGGTAATACCTAGATTATAGCAAGATACTCAAGGAAAAACTGTAGAAGAAATTAAGAATTTAATTGATTCATTG
>CANRZC010000190.1 GCA_947644185.1 uncultured Acetatifactor sp. | reverse complement strand
GGCACTTTGCCCTCACCCTCGCCAAACTCGACTTTTACGTTGATTACGCTGTCGGTTTTTTGTGGGAAAGCATTACCACCGTCTCCACATGCACCGTCATCCCAAACTGATCCACCCCCCGGATCCGCTCCACCTCATATCCCCCGTCACACAGCACCCGCAGATCCCTGGCCAGTGTAGCTGGATCGCAGCTCACATAAACCACCCGCTCAGGCCCTGCTGCCAATATAGCCCTCAGGCAGTCCTCATCACAGCCCTTCCTGGGAGGATCCACCACCACCACATCCGGGTGCTGCCCAGCCTGATCCTCATCTGGAATCCGATCCGGCACCTCCTGCGCCTTCCCCACAAAAAACACCGCGTTGTCTATCCCATTTCTGACGGCATTCTCCTTTGCATCCCAAATGGCCTGGGGCACAATCTCCACACCGTAGACCTTTTTCGCTTTACCTGCCAAGAACAGAGAGATAGTGCCAATGCCACAGTATAGATCCCACACCGTCTCTTGCCCAGTGAGGCCTGCGTATTCCAGTGCAAGACTGTATAGCTTTTCGGTTTGGACAGGATTTACCTGGTAAAAGGACAATGGGGAAATATGGAAAGTCAATTCCCGCCCTGTATAGGGCCAGCCCTGTCGCTTCATGTCTCGGACACGGATTGTATCCTGGATGCTGTCCCTTCCCCATATAGTGTGTATCTCCTGTCCCATGATCACATTGTTTCTCTCGTTCTGGATGCTCACCGATATGCTGGTCATTCCCTTTATAGGGGTAAGCTTTTCGATGAGCTTTTCCTGCTTTGGCAAAAAGCTGCCCTTTCCAGTGGCTTTTTGATAGATCACCAGACACACCATGATTTCTCCGCTGACAAAGCCCTTGCGCAACAGCACATGGCGCACCAATCCGATGCCCGTAGCCTCGTCGTAAGCGCTGACGCTGTTCTCGCGCATGTAATCCAGCACACAGTCCATGATAGTTCCATACTCCACAGGCCCCAGCAAACAGTCCCTATTGGCGATAATGTCATGGGTTCTGCCTGCGTAAAAACCAGCTATCACATTCCCTGCCCTGTCCCTGCCTACGGGATACTGAGCCTTGTTCCGATATCGAAAGGGCTCCTCCATACCTATGATGGGCTCCATCCGCTTATCGATATCCTCGGGCCCAAAGCCCCCAATGCGGATCAGGCTGTTGCGGATTTTATCCTGTTTAAAAGCCAGCTGCTTTTCGTAGGAAAGCGCCTGCAGTTGGCAACCGCCGCACTGCCTGTGGCAAGGGCATTTGGGGTCTATGCGAAAAGGAGAAGGCTCTATTACCTTCTCCAGCCGCCCGTAAGCATAATTTTTTTTGGCTTTTACAATCCTTGCCATCACTCTGTCGCCCACAATGGCGTCCTTTACAAACAATGTAAAGCCATCCGCCTTGCCAATCCCAAAGCCTTCCTCTCCCATATCCTGGATCGCGACTTCTATAAGTTGGTTTTTCTGATATTTCATATCTGTTATCCTGCCATTTTCTGTATTGCCCAGCCAGTCCCTGCTGACCTTGTCACCCGAATGCTCTCATCTACACCAGCTCTGCCGCCAGGGCCTCAAGCTGTGTCTGGTTCTCCGGCTTCATAGCAGACAGCACAGTCACTGTGTTCTCTGTAAAGGTAATCTCCTTGCTGCCTTCCAGCTTAGCCCGCATCAGCTTTGCCGCCGCAGGGGCCCAGGAACCGTTTTCGATCAAGCCCACCTTGCGCTTCTGATAACTATGCTCCACCAGCCGAGTGATAAAATCATTCATAAAAGGATTGATACTCATATTGTAGGTATTGCATGCCAATACCAGCTTGCTGTAGCGGAAGGCATCCGCCAAAGCCGCCGCCATGTCATCCCTGGCCAAATCATAGACAGCCACCTCTGCTCCCTTCTCTCGAAGTGTATCTGCCAGATAGAGTGCTGCCTCTTTGGTGTGTCCATACACTGAGGCGTATGCTACTACCACACCGTCTGTCTCTGGGCGGTAGGAGGACCATGTATCATACAGTCCAATGTAATATCCCAGATTCTCTGTGAGCACCGGACCATGAAGGGGACAAATCTTCTGGATGTCCAGCTCCGCTGCTTTTTTCAGCACATTTTGCACCTGCATCCCATATTTTCCTACTATGCCAATGTAATACCGTCTGGCCTCGTCAGCCCATGCCTCCTCTGCGTCCAGAGCACCAAACTTACCGAATCCGTCTGCGGAAAATAGTACCTTGTCCTTGGCGTCATAAGTCATCATCACCTCCGGCCAGTGTACCATAGGCGCACAGACAAAGGTCAACTTGTGAGTGCCCAGATCCAGCTCTGTGCCATTTGCCACAGGCATCTGTCTCATCTGAGGCTCCAGCACAAAGAATTGATACATCATCTTGAAAGCCTGGGCTGTGGCTACTACCTGGGCCTCAGGATATCTCTCCAAAAAAAGGGGAATATTGGCCGAATGATCAGGCTCCATATGCTGGATAATCAAATACTCTGGCTTACGCCCTGCCAGGGCTGTCTCCAGATTTGCCATCCACTGCTGCCCAAAGCATCCATCCACAGTGTCCATCACTGCCACATGCTCGTCTACGATCACGTAAGAATTGTACGCCATCCCATTGGGAACCCGGTACTGCCCCTCAAACAAATCCACCTCATGGTCATTGACCCCTACATATAAAATATCCTCTGTCACTTTCATCTTACCTACCTGCCTTTCTTTCGATTCCTATATCAACTGAGAATGCTTTTTGCACACTATGTCCGAGTGGCCCGCAAATTGGACTCAAACAATCTGTTATATCCCAGCCATCCCTGATTTCCGCTATTGTTATCCAATATCTCCTTAAAGGTCTCCAGCTTTGCATCCGTATCATCCGCATAATTAAGCGCCAAAGCCTCTATCAGTGCCGGAAGCTTCGGAGAGCCATATTCGTATTTCCCATGATGGGCCAGAATACAATGCTGCACCTGGGTCAACAACCCATGGGGGAACTCATCAATGCCTGCAGCCTTCTCCGCCACCATCTGGGATCCCATAACAATATGCCCCAGTAGCTGGCCATCATCCGTATAGTCATTTTCCGGAAACGACGAGAGCTCCCTCACCTTTCCAATGTCATGGCACATGGCAGCTGTCAGCAGTAAATCCCTCTTCAGCACTGGATAAGCGCTGCAGTAATAATCACACAGCTTTGTCACACTCAAGGTATGTTCCAATAAACCGCCTACAAATCCATGATGTACTGTCTTTGCCGCAGAGGAATAGCGAAATTTCTTGATAAATTCCTCATCTTTGTCAAAAAAGGCCTCCAACAGTTGTTTTAGGTAAGGATTCTGAATACTGTCCACCAGCTCTAAAAGCTCTAAATACATGGTATCATTATCCTTGGCGCTGACTGGCAGATAGTCTGCCGGCTTGTACTCGCCCTCCTTACAGACACGGATTCTCTTGATGCTGACCTGGAGCATCCCCTGAAAGTTATTCACATCTCCATGGACTTCTATATAGTCCAGGGTATCATAGTCCCCTATGCCTGGATTGTTTGGCTCCCACACTTTTGCGTCAATAGTTCCTGTCTTATCCTGTAATATCACATTCTCATAAGGCTTTCCGTTTTTCGTCACCGCCCCCTGTTTGTGTTTGCAGAGATAGATATCGAAGACTCTGTCTCCTTCCTTCAAATCCTTGATAAATTTCACCTATCTGACCCCTCCCACTTCAATCTCAAGTTTCATTTCCCTGTACTCCTCCTGGGCCTGCCGCATGATGGTTACTTCCACCAGCTCTCCTGGCGCTAAATCCATTAGGGCATTGCTGTATTCCATAAAGTTGGATACATTTCTCTCTCCTATGGCTGTGATCACATCTCCCCGCTGAATTCCGGCCCGCATTGCAGGAGAATCCATATCAAATTCTTCCACATAGGCCCCAAAGGGAATTCCCAGCTCTTCATATGCCTCCCGAGGTACGTCAACCCCCTGAATTCCCAAATAGGGGATTTCTGCCCCGTTTGACATTTTTTCTATTGTTTTTTGTAAATCTGTTATGCCATAGGCTGTAATCAGATTCCGCATATCATACCCTGTTCTACGGTTTGTAATAATCCCAATCATCCGCCCCTGTAAATCAAACAATACACCGCTGGCGTTCTGGCTACCTCCAATATCTGTCAACAGCATTCTGTAATTTCTATCCGCTGTGGACACAGTGGTGTTGGATGCTGTTATCATCCCGTAACTGACAGAATCACTGGTGCCCACAGGGCTGCCAATGGCAATCACTGGCGTTCCCACCAGGCTCTTTGTGTTGGAGTAACCGAATTTTACGATTGGAAGGCTTTCTTTCTCAGGGTCCAAAGTGGCTGTGGGGTTCTGCGTCCCCTGTACCCCTGTGCCCTGACCTTCCGGGTCGTCTGCATTACTGTTTCCCGGGCCAGCCAGGCTTTCTGGTCCATGAGTTGCTCCTGCCTGAGCCGTCTGGTCCTCTTTTGGAGGCTGTGCTCTGCCTCTCACCTCATCGGACAGCCCCTCTAGCGGCACAGAAAGCACAGCCAGATTGGTAGCTTCGTTATGTTGTTTTAGCTGTGCCTCCATATGGGAATCGTCATAAAAGGTCAGCAGCAATTTTTCCGCAGATTTAATGGCAGAATAGTCTGTGAGAATCAATAATTCCATGCCATTTTCAGAAATGATAACTCCTGAGCATTGATTCTCTCTCTCCTGTACACTATTAAACCAATCAATATTGGAGGTCACGGCCGTCACCGTCACAATATAGCGGCTCAATTCATTTCCATAGTCGTGCAAAGCCGTGTACAACTGCTTATAGTGATTCAAATCAAAGGTAACCTGAGACAGAATATCCTGGATTTGCTCCTCCCCCAGCCGCACCTCTGTCTCCTCTGTGCCATTCTCCGAGCTGGAGTCCAGATCAGGCTCCGGCGTGGGCGTAGGTGTTGGCTCTGGGCTTTCTGTTGGAAGATTCTCTGCCAGCATTTCCTCAGGCAACATTTCCTCCTTATCCTCTGGAAATTCCACGGTCTGTACCTGGGGCTCCTCCTTTGGATACAGCCAATTGCTGATCACTGGTTCCAGCACAAGAAATGTGACGCAGGCCACCAATCCAAAGATAACTGCCATGGAAACCGTTATGATTGTCCGACGAATT
>CANRZC010000189.1 GCA_947644185.1 uncultured Acetatifactor sp. | reverse complement strand
ATCTTTACGATTTGGGGCTTTTTGCATGTCCAGAAGAATTTTCCAAAACAAATCTCAAGTGGAGGAAAAGAAAATGAATGAACTGTTTCAAAACATTGCGGAAAACGCCATGTATGTGCTGAGCTTTTTGCTGATTATTGTGGTGGTGTTTGTGATTGCTGTGTTGCTGGAGAAAGCAGCCAGGAGGAAGAATGATGTGAAGGAGCCGATCTTTGGCACCCGGAAAATGGCCATGATAGGTATGTTTTCTGCGCTGGCCATGATCTTGCATCTGTTTGACTTCCCACTGCCCTTTGCCCCAGGCTTCTATAAGCTCGACTTCAGTGAGCTGCCCATTTTGATAGGAACCTTTGCCTTTGGGCCAGCGGCGGGAGTCATGATGGAGTTTATCAAGATTCTGTTAAAGCTGTTCATCAAGGGCACGTCCACTGCTTTCGTAGGTGATCTGGCCAATTTCGTCATAGGCTGTAGCTTTATCCTGCCTGCCTCGGCTATCTATGCCTTCCATAAGAGCAAGAAAACTGCAATTGTGGCTTGCATAGTGGGCACTGCTATTCTCACAGTGTTCGGCACTGCCTTTAACGCGGTGTACTTGCTTCCGGCCTTTTCAAAGCTATATGGTATGCCGCTGGAGAGTCTGCTGGAGATGGGAAGTGCTGTGAACCCCTTGGCAGAGGGAGGCATCGTCAGCTTTGTGGTAGCCTGTGTAGCGCCGCTGAACCTGATTAAGGGGGCCAGTGTGTCGCTGGTGACACTTCTTGTCTACAAGCCTCTAAGCCCTATCATCAAAACCGGACACAGAATATAAGCCATATCTGAAATTTTCTTGCTTTTTTTGACTTTATAGAGTAAAATGTCTCATAGACACGAAAGCACCTGCTTTGTAGGTGCTTTTTCGTGGCAATGGAAGGAACTGTGGGAATAAATATAGAGGTAACACAGGCCGATGATACGGCAGAGGAGAAGTATGCTTGAATTGACTATAAAGATAGAGGCAGGAGACTTATATGATTATATGCTGCGGCATTCCTATAACAGTCCGGCAGGTATTTTGGGAAGTACCTTTGGGGCTATCTTGATTCTATTCGCCATAGCTACAAAGCAGTGGATTTTTATTGTGTTAGGTCTGGTGATGCTACTGTATTTGCCCTGGACGCTATTTTTAAAGAGCAGGAGCCAGATTTTGAGCAATCCAGCCTTCGCGGAGCCCCTTCATTACACCCTGGACCAGGAGGGCTTGACCATCTCCCAAGGGGATGCCCAGGAGAAGATGGCATGGGAATACATGCATAAGGCGGTGTCCACTAGCAGGAGCATCATTCTCTACACCTCCCAGGTCAATGGCACTATTTTTCCCAGACGTCAGCTGGGAGACCAGCAAGGGGCCGTGGTGGAGATGATATCCACCCATATGCCTCCGGCCAAGGTAAAGATACGTGCCTGATGCAGAAAAAAGAGTGTGGGTATGATAGAAATAAACGCTAGAACCATTTGGGAAAAATTAAATAAGGGTGATATTGTCATCGTTGAGTCCCAGTCTGCGGAAGATACGGCAGCCTTGGGAGCGCTTTTAGGCCAGGCAGCCTCTCCAGGACAGATCTATACGCTGACAGGAGACTTAGGTGTGGGCAAGACAGTGTTTACCCAGGGATTTGCGGAGGGACTCCATGTAGAAGGCCCTGTGAATAGCCCTACCTTTACCATACTACAAATTTATGAGGAAGGCAGACTGCCTTTTTACCATTTTGATGTATACCGCATTGGGGATGTGGAGGAGATGGAAGAGATAGGCTATGAGGATTGTTTTTACGGGGAGGGAGTCTGTCTGATAGAGTGGGCGAATATCATAGCAGAAATACTGCCAGAGGACATTGTGCAGGTGACCATTGAGAAGAACTTGGAAAAAGGCTTTGACTACCGGATAATAACCCTGCGGCATGGCAGACAAGGGTGACTTCGGAGAAAAGACCCAGTGAGGGAATGCCTGTCAAAGGCGGGAGGAGTACAAGGATGAAGATATTAGGAATGGACAGCTCCGGCCTGGTAGCCAGCGTGGCTATTGTGGAGGATGATGCGCTGGTGGCAGAATACACGACAAATTATAAAAAGACCCATTCCCAGACGCTTCTTCCCATGCTGGAGGAGCTGGCAGAGATGATAGAACTGGATATGAACACCATCGACGGGATAGCCATTGCGTCTGGCCCAGGCTCCTTTACAGGATTGCGCATTGGATCTGCCACTGCGAAAGGATTGGGACTTGCGCTAAAAAAGCCATTGCTGGAGGTGCCCACACTGGAAGGACTGGCGTGGAATCTATGGGGAAGCGATAGAATCGTTTGCCCGCTGATGGATGCCAGGAGAAATCAGGTATATACAGCTGCCTATGCATTTCGGCCTGAGGGGGAAGCTTTTACAATGGATACGGTGATTCCCCAGAGTCCTAAGGATATTGGAGTCATGCTGGAAGAGCTGACAGAGCTTGGCAGACCTGTGGTATTTTTAGGAGATGGTGTGCCTGTCTACAGAGAAGCCATTGGGGAAAAATGTGCTGTGCCATATGCGCTGGCCCCTGCAGGCAGCAATCGGCAGCGGGCGGCTTCCATAGCCGCATTGGGCGCCATGTACTTAAAGCAGGGAAAGGCTGTGACAGCCGCTGAACATCGCCCGGAATACTTGCGGAAAAGTCAGGCGGAGCAGGAATCCCAGCGCAGGCAGTGTTCATAAATCATACATTTATGCCGAAATATATACTGATTAACGATTTTACTTGCCGTGAAACCAGACTGCATAACGCTGACTGGTTAATCCCATGATTACAGTAGGCAGTATTCAGCGTTATACAGTATAAAATGGAGTATATATGCAGGTTGAGATTAGATGGCTACAGGAGGAAGATATCCAGGCTTTGGCTGAGATGGAAGCCCAAACCTTTTCTATGCCCTGGTCAGCAAACGCCTTTAGAGAGCTTGTGGGGAATCCTGACTGCTTCTACTTGGTGGCGCTTTTCGAGGGCAAGGTGGTGGGAGGCGCGGGATATACCTACCTTTGCGGGGAAGCAAGTATAGACAATGTGGTGGTGACAAAAGAATACAGAGGTCTGGGAATAGGCCAGGCTCTGCTGCAAGAGCTGATTGCCCGAGGGGAAGCCCAAAAGATAACGGCTTTCACACTGGAGGTTCGGGTGAGCAATGAAATTGCCATCCATATTTATGAAAAAGCAGGTTTTTGCGGGGAAGGGATCCGGCCTGGATTTTATGAAAAGCCCAGAGAGGATGCCTTGATTATGTGGAGAAGGTAACAATTTTAAAAATCGTTTTGTAAACAATTACCACACGTATTTATGTATATTTTTAGTATAATGGTTTCAGGTCGGCCGACCTGGTGACGATTATAAGGTTGTATGCGAAGGGAGAAACGAGTATGCGTAGATACGAGGATGAAACAAAGAGGCTGGAGAAAGTGGTCTGCAACAAATGTGGTAGAATGTTGCGAGTAGAGAATGGACTTTTGAAGGAATTTTGTTTTTCCGCAGATGCAACGTTCGGATACTTTAGCCGCAGGGACGGTGTGGCACAGCATTTTGATCTGTGTGAGGACTGCTACGAGGAATGGACGTCACAGTTTGCCGTGGCTGTAGAGGAGACAGAGGAGCTGGAGCTTCTATGAGGAAGTATAGCTAGAGAGTACCTGTTTCGAAAAATGACATGAATTATGACAGAAATGTCAAGTTATAAGAGTGAAGAAAAGAAGGATTTGAAACATGTTGGATGTAAGTCTGTTGGGAACAGGAGGAATGATGCCATTGCCATATCGGTGGCTCACCTCTCTGATGCTTCGGTACAACGGGAAAAGCATATTGATCGACTGTGGGGAGGGGACACAGATTGCTCTGCGGGAAAGAGGCTGGAGCCCCAACCCTATCGATATCATTTGCTTTACTCATTATCATGCGGATCATATCAGCGGACTGCCGGGAATGCTACTAACCATGGGCAATGCAGAGCGCAAGGAGCCATTGCAGCTCATAGGCCCCAAAGGACTGACTAAAGTAGTCAATTCCCTGCGCATTATTGCACCGGAGCTTCCCTTTCAGATACAATGTCAGGAAATTACTGGGGAAGAGGAGATATTTTCCTTTGAGGGTTTTCAGCTGAAGGCTTTTCGAGTGAACCACAGTGTGACCTGTTATGGATACAGTATGATGGTGGCAAGAGGCGGACGCTTTGACAAAGACCGGGCGCTGGCTCAACAGATTCCCATGAAGCTTTGGAGCAAGCTGCAAAAGGGCGAAACCATGGAACAGGATGGCAAGACATATACCCCAGACATGGTCATTGGGCCGCCCCGCAAGGGTCTGAAAGTCACTTATTGCACAGATACAAGGCCCACAGAAGCCATTGTCGAAAATGGGGCTGGATCGGATCTGTTGATTTTGGAGGGTATGTACGGAGAGCCGGAAAAGCTGGTGAAGGCCAAAGAAAATAAGCATATGACTATGTATGAAGCCGCGAAGGTGGCAAAGGCGGCAGGAGTGCCGGAGCTTTGGCTGACGCACTATAGTCCTTCTTTGACGCACCCGGAGGAATACTTGGGAGATGTGCGAAAGATTTTTCCGAGTACCATAGCCGCGAAGGATGGCAGAACAATAGAACTCAAATTTGAAGAAGTATAATTGAGAGGGGAGGCAGAGGCATGAAGAAGACCACGATAAAGGTGACGATACTGTTTTTGGTATTGATTGTAGGGGTGGTAGCTTATTTTGCCTATCTTTCTGCGAAAAGACAGGACACCGCTGACGATGCAGCTATGAGAGCAACGCAGCTTGTCTTGAGCCGGGATCTGGAGAGCAACTATCCGCCCACAGTGAAGGAAGTCATGAAATACTATGTGGAGATTCAGAAATGCCTCTACGCAGAGGAATGCTCTGACGAGGACATAGAGCAGCTGGGAATGAAGGCCAGAGCGCTCTATGATGATGAGCTAAGGGCGGCAAATGATGTGACAGTCAATTTGCTTCAGTTGAAAGCAGAGATCACCTCTTTCCAGGAGGACAGCAGAAAGATCACAGCAGCTTCCGTGGCTTCCAGTGTGAATGTGGATACCTTTACAGAGGATGGCTATGAATTTGCCAGGATCCATTGCGTGTATACGGTTCTTGCAGATGGCAAGAGCAACCTGGTAGATATGGTATATTTGCTGCGCCGCGATGAGAATCGGCGATGGAAGATATACGGATGGGATCTGGCGCAGAATGTGAATCCCACTGATTAAAAATGATAATG